>JABXKB010000050.1 GCA_013375485.1 Promethearchaeota archaeon
TGATAAAATTAAAAAAACATTTCCAAACAAGCCAATAATAACTATACTAATACAAGCAGAACATGAGGGTGCAAAAAGAGTTATAAAATCCGCTTCAGAATTAAAAATACCCACCTTTGAAAATGAGGTAGAACGAGCTGTTAGAGGATATAAATTACTATTTGATTGGTATTCAAAAATAAAAAAGAAATAAAAAATTAGCTTAAGAAAATAACCTTTAATTCTTCAGGTATTTCTGCTGACTCATCCATTAAAGAGAGGGCATATACTGTTTCTCCACAATTACATTGTTCTCCTTCAAATAAGTAAAATTTGAATTGATTTTTCCAGTTACATATTTGTACATTGTTTATTTCTACAACTTCGCCACATATACAAAAAATTGCCATGTTTTCAGAATATTTAGGTATGATGGCTGTGAAATCATTCGGAGCTTTGTTAAATTTAGAATTATTCAACATATCATTAATATTATCAGCTAGTTTATCTTTAAGAGTAGGTACAAAATAATTGATAATACCATCTTTACCTTTCATTTCTGTAAGTACAACAAAGTTTTTCTCCAATTTTTCCTCTTTCCTTTTCTCTGGGATTATAGGTTCTTGATATTGCATAAGTTGCTGGGGTATTGGAAAGGGTTCTACTCCTTGGGGATATTCAAATGCAAAAAAATATTGCATTGTACCTCTTATATTCTTTTGATTTAATAATCTTAAATTTTCATAATCTCTGCTATAAAGCGTAAATTTAATCAATTGTAAGGGTACTTTTAGTTCTAAAAGTCTGGCTCTAACATTATCTAATGTTTCTCCAGTAAAATTTTTCAAAACCATAATATCTGCTCTATTTTCAGTATATATCTGATCTTTATTTTGCTCTTTAAATTCAAACCATTTCTTAACAACCCGACCTCTGATTAATTGAGGCGCCATACAAAACACACACAATACTGGAAGCAAAAAGTAGGTTATCTGAGGTACAATAAATGAAACTATAATTAAGGCAAACATAGGTGCGGTAAGATATAGAGTAAGTCTTCGTAGACGTTTATCCATGGACCCTTTTACTCCCTTACTAATAGCAATTTCTTCTGCTTTACCCTTTAATTTATAGACGGTATCAAAAATCTTTTTTGACTCGAAACTTTGCTTCAAAAGGCGATCTTCCTCCCCCTTTGTGCTAAGTTCCTCTATATGGGGTGTTATTTGCTTAGAATATTGATTTAAAGTGTTATCCTTAAAGATGAAATCTAAAGGTTCTTCAGAGAAATAATCTAAAAAGCGTACAATAAAGAGTTTTTTCTCAACATCTTGAATGTCTGTTGGACCTAAACCAAGCGCTTCTTGAATTATTTGACCCTGAGTTTTTTTTGGTTGCTTCGCTGGCTTTCTCTTTTCTTCTTGCTTATACGGAGTCTCAGTTTTTTTTATTTTATTATTTTCAGTGTCATTCATAATATTTTCAATAAATGATGTTTTAAATAATAAACTAAGAAATTATTAACAGATAATTAACTTTTGGAATTATGCTTAGCATGAATAAATTAACCCAAAAATAAAAAAAGTAAGCTTATGTGTTTTATAGTGATTCCTTTTGTTTTATTAACAATATTAGTTTTATGGGTGTTTAAAGATGTTAAAAAAAACGATTTAAAACCAGTTGTATGGGTTCTAATTGTCTGGATAATCCCCTTCTTCTTTGGATTTATAGTTTATATAATAGCTAGAAATAGAAATTTAGTAAATTCTTCTTAAAATTATGAATAAAATTAAATTTAAAACCTTATAATTATTAAGAATAAAGTGTATTGAAATAATGATTGAATGAAAAAGATTATAAAACAACTTATACAATATTTAAATTATACAAATTAAAATGAAAGGTGCGAAAAAGAATGAGAATTACAGTTGAGGATTCAAGAACTGGAAAGTTGATTAAATTAGATGTTAAAACTCATCATCAAGTCGAACGGATAGTTGATATAATTATTAAACATATGGGTATTATTAGTGCAGAACAAAGATCTTATTCTCTGGTTCTTAAGGATCAGGAATTGCCCAGTACAATTACAATTGCTGATGCTATTCATAAATTTGGCTTAGAAGAGAATGATAAATTAATTTTATGGGCAAAAGTTATAGGCGGTATAAATTTATAAAAACAAGCTGAAACGACTTTTAGTCATCGATGATAATAATTTCATCATCGTCTTCTTCTTCACGTTCATCCTCGACAACAACTTCCTTAAGATCTAGTTCCTTTAGAAAATCTTCCATAGTCCTTTTTCTAAAGAATTCAGCGGCTTCTAAGCATATTGGATAATTAAGCGGATCATCAGGATTTGGATTTTTCACTAAAAGACCTAATGCTTTAACTGTGGTCTCTAAATCGGATAATCGAGACCATTTTTTTAAGACATTCAAACATATATATCCTGTTCCTTGATTAGTTAACGATATACCTACAGGATGGATATTTGGATGAAAAATATTTGTAAGCCATGAAAAATCTATCCCACCAGGATAAGGAAATGAACGATTAATTTTTAGAAAAATTCTATGAGATTTCTTTTGTACAAAATCTCCATTTTTTTTAACAACTCCAATTTCATTTAGTTGTATTGTGAATTCAACGCTATTATTAGCTCTTATTAAGGTGTTTTCTTCCAGTATATCTAATTTTTTGATTGCTTTGAGTTCATTTTCGACTCTATCTTTCCATATTTCTTCCGGCAACTGAGGCATGATTATTTAACCCTTTAATTATTTTATTATTTATTACTTTTTGTTTGAATATTATATATTTTTTAATTGTTTTTTATATAAGGTGAATCTATTCTTCTTTTTTATATGAGCAAGTCCAACAATCGGGACTTTTAATCTTCTCAAAAATATTGAATTTATTTAATAAACCATTATAATTCAATTGTTTTCCAATTAGTGGCTTCCCTATATGAGGATTCCATTTACCATTTTCTTTAAAATAATCTAATCCTAAAAGAAATTTCAATACCTGTTGTGATTGCAAACCTCCAATAATCGAGGTTGTTGTTATGATTGTAGCGATTTTTGCGATAGTTTCACCATTTTCACTTTCAATTTCTTCACCAGTACAAGAAAACTTTTGCCACATTAAATCTAAATCTGCATTCGAAATATTACATTGTAAACAAGCAGCTTCTTCTTCTCCAGAATAAACTGATTGAACGCTACCAAAAAATTCTTCAATCCCTGAATCTACAAAAGGGACTCCATAATAATAAGCGTAATTATTTGCTTCTAACCTTGCCTCAATATTGTCTAAACACGAACATATAACATCAGATTTTTTATAGAGTGTTTTATCAATATCTTTCAAATCCTTTTTTATCCCTACTATTTCTGTATTCGGATTTAATTCTTCACATGCATTTTTCACAACATCAACTTTATAATCTTTATTCTGAGCACTCTGACTATTAAATAACACACAACGATTTAAATTTGAGATGTTTATGAAATCGTAGTCAATTAATATTAATTTGCCTATTCCTGTTAAAACTAAGTTTTTAACAACTTCATTACCAGTTGCCCCCACACCAACTATGAGAATTGTTGCATTTGAAATCTTGCTTTGATCCCAACCGATAATACGTTTTTGGCGATCGTACATATCTGAATCTATGGATTCAATCTCATAGACTTTCACATCTTCGCCTTTTTTATCTTCTTTTTCCATTTATTTAAAGTTATAAGTTATTTTAATTCAAGTTAGAATCGCATAGCTAATAGATTTATACCCCTTTACTGAGTTTTTATCCAATGTAAAAAAATCAAGCTCATCTTTATGTGGATCTACAACTAACGTTACCTGGTAGGATTCTGGGAAAAAATATTTTTGCGTTTTTAAATCTGTTGTAGATAAAAAGCACCCAAATCCAGGGTGTGAATGCCACCATCCTACTATTCTTAAATTATCATTTTCTCTTTTTTTCTTTAATCTCTGGAATCTTTTTTCGTATTTTCCTGCTGTACCTTCTATTTGGGAGGTAGAGAATTTATCACTATGGACTGCCCCCAAAATAAAAAGAATTTCCTCTATTATGACATATATATTTTCATTCCACTCTAATATATTCCCTATTAGATATCCAAAAATTTCATTTTCAAAATTTTTTGTTAAAATATTAATCTTTTGTATGGTGTCTCTATAAATATATACGGGAAATACAAAATCTTCTTTAATTTCCATTGATGTCATTTCTTTTTAATTTTCTTTAAATTAATTCTACACAAAATGGTTATATTTCTTTTCAATTTTGTCTATGATTGAAATTTTCACTATTGTAGTGATTATTTTGTATATAATGTCTTTAGCATCCGCTCGGACGGCAGAAAAGCCGAAAGCCTTTATACCAAATGACTCGCTTATTTTGTCAGGTTCAAATGATGTATTTACTAAATCTTGAAAATTCGCAATTATAAAAAAATCTGCTTTATTTGCCTTTTGCTTTAGCTCATAAAATAATTGCTTTGTTCTACTTAAATTGACTGCTCCTGAGTTCGTAACTATGCAAATTATGTCTGCAGAATCTAATAGGGTTTTGTAAATTTTAGAATAGCCAATTAAATCTTGTAAATTAACCTCTCTTAATATGAATTCAGTTATTCCTTCTAAATTAGGCAAATTTATTGTTTTTTGAATAATTTCATTCATATCATCATCCAATTCTAAAATAGTCTCGCCTGGAAATAAATCCATGATAGTCGATTTACCTACCCCATCTTTGCCTGCTAATAATATCTTCGGTGGAATAAAAATGCGGCTTTCAGTAAATCTATCAAACTCTTTAAATTGCTTAGTTTTGCCATTCCATTTTTCTAATCGATCGTGAAAAAGGTTATCAAATTCTTTTTTTATTAATTCTAACTTGTCCCTAATTTCTTCTTCGGGATCATCAATATCAGACGTGATGATATACATATAATTATAATCATCATAAGAGTAAATAACATTAAGATTTGTAAAATTTAATTTTTTTATTTCCCCCAAGCCAACGTTTTTACCAACATGATTTATGGAAGTGAGAAAGTTTATGATCTCTTTATCTTTATGTCCAGAACCAAAAAATGATTTAGAATAACATAAGACACCATCCTTCGCGATAATAAATATTTTTGATATCATTTCTTTCTCTTGAGGGATTATTCACACATATTATTCTTTTTCATATATTCAAATATTATCTACATAATTTTTACCTATTTTCACACTTTCTTTTTTAGCCTTGTTTACTAATTATTTTTTCAATTATTGATATTTTTATCATTTCACTCATTATTTCATAAATCTTTTCTTTCGCTTCCTTTTTAATTGCACAGAAACCATATGTTTGAATTCCAAGCATTTCTTGCACTTTTTCTGGCTCGTATGATGTATTTTGTAAATCTTGAAAATTTGCTAAAACATAAAAATCCGCTTTTTTCACTTTTTTCTCTAATTGTGAGAACAATCTTTGTGTTCTACCTATATTACTTGCTCCTGAATTCGTAACTATGCAAATTATATCAACTGAATCTAATAATGATCTATAAATTTTAGAATTATCAATTAATTCTTTTAAATCAATCTCCCTTAAAATACATTCATTTATTCTCTCGAAATTAGATAACGTGATAGATTTTTGAATAATTTCATTCAGATCGTCGTCTAATTCTAAAATAGTCTCTCCAGGAAACAGATTCATTATCGTGCTTTTACCAACACCTTCCTCACCAATCATTAATATCCTCGGTGGTATATAAATACGCTTTTCAACAAATTCATCGAAAACCTCAAACTTTCCAGTTTCACAATCCCAATTCTTCAAATCAGAGTGAAACCGATTGATAAATTCTGTTTTTAACAATTCTAATTTTTCTCTTGCGTCTTCCTCAGGGTCGTCAATATCGGTTACTATAATAAACATACATAAATTTTCCTCATCACGGGTATATATGAAATTAAAATTTCTAAAGTATAATGATCTTATTTCTCCGCCACCAATTTCTTTAGCTATGCTACTAATTGCAGTGAGAAATCCGCTAACTAAATCATAATCCATATCAGTATCTCCAACAAATGTTTTTCCATAACATGGTATGCCGTTAGACATTATGATAAGGATTTTAGATATCATTTTTGATTCCTAAATATAACCAATTAATAATTAATTTAATATTAGATAGGTTGACTATTCTAATTAACTAAATGAAATTTCTACAATATTTAATTTATTTTCTTAATATAAATACAATTGTGAAATTTTGTGAATGAAAAAGACGACACTTCACATTCTGATGATCAAGAACCAAAAGTTATAGAACATCTTGATCCAGAAATCGAAGAAAAAAAACCTCCAAATGACAAAATCATTTATTATAAAATAGTAGAAAATAAAGAGAACTCAGACTCTTAAGTAAAAAGAAATTATATTTTTCAAAAATAGATAAAAATATTAAAATTATTAATAGCACCATTAGTTTTAGTCTATAATAATCGTAATATCATCATCTTCTTTTATTTCAGATTCATCTATTGCTTTTTTGGGTAAGTAATATTTTTGAACAATTGATTTAGTCGATGAAAAAACTATGAACCATACTGAAATTCAAGATTTGGTAAATAAACATAATTTTCTTGACTATTATTTAACATCGGCAAAATCAGGTAAAGGAGTCTTTAATGCATTTAACATTATTATAGACAAATTATATTTTGATCTAAATAATAAAGTATAAAAAAGAAATTAAAAAGAAAAAGGATGATTTTAGGCAACATTTAGAACTTGTTTTACTTCCGGGACAAACTGCTTAATTGCTCTTTCTACACCGTAAGTTAATGTTTGTTGAGCGTGCATACAACCAGCGCAATGCCCCAACAATCTTACTTTTACGATTCCATCATCTTCTACACTGATAAGTTCGATATCGCCGCCATCCATCTGTAATTGAGGTCTAATTTTCTCGATAACTTGCTTTATTTTTTCTTCATCCATTATTTTCACTTGTTAATAATCGTTATATTCTTTAATAAAAAAAAGGTAAATAACCTTTTAAAGGATTCTTTTTATATTTTATTAATTTTTCAGTATTGCAGTTAATTCTAACAAGGAATTTCAGCCTAAAATTAATGATATAAAAATATATTTTTATCATTCTTTTCTAAAAACAAAAATAAAGATCTCTAGTTAAAATTATAATCCATGAGATTCAATTTTCTTCTTAAATTTTCTTCACACTTTTTGAATTTCTTTCTCTCTAATATGATATTTTTTAAAAATTATAGGAGCTTTCTCAGATGAAAACTAAATTTCATCTCTTGATTGATTCATAAGCTTCCAGTATAACTAAAAAATCTTAATAATAATTAGTAAATAGAATCATCTAACAAAAATGTATAAATATTAAGAAAATACATTTATGTTTAAATCATTTTATAAATAAGAAAGTTTATACAGATGTGTAAAATATGAAAAAGAAATCCAACAAAAATTTATTTATTATATTGGTTTTTATAAGTATCTCAGGAATTACCAGTATTTTTGCTTCTGAATCATTAATTTGCTCACCAGTGGAGATTTTTCATGATACTTCGAATATAAATTTTAAAGAATTACCACATACTTCTCAGAAAATTGCATGGGATGCAAATGGGAGTCAAGTTTGTGTTCAGTCTGCGACTCAGGAAGAATTCATGATTTGTGATGATGAAGCTAGTGGTGCAATTATTGTATGGCAAGATCGGAGAAAAGGAGCTGCTAATATCGATATTTACGCACAACACATTGATTCAGATGGAATTCTACAATGGGAAGTTAATGGTACAGCTATATGTACGGAAGAGAATAAGCAACTAAGACCTCTAATTATTAGTGATGGAGCTGGTGGGGCTATTACTGTATGGTACGATTGGAGACAAGGAAGTAGCAATACCGATATTTATACTCAACGTATAGATTCAAATGGAATAGTACAATGGAACGCTAACGGGACAGTAATTTGTAATGCCATTGATCAACAATCGAATCCTCAAATAACAAGTGATGGAGCAGGTGGAGCTATTATAATATGGCAAGATTATAGATCCGAAAGCAATTCTGATATTTATTCTCAACGTATTGATTCAAGTGGGATAGTTTTATGGACTATAAACGGTACTGCGATTTGTACAGAAAGCCATGATCAATTTTATCCTAAAATCTGTAGTGATGGAGCTGGGGGTGCTATTATCACATGGGAAGATGAGAGGAATGGAAATGTTGATATTTATGCCCAGCGTATTGATTCAAGTGGTGTAGTACAATGGGAGGGTAATGGGATAGCAGTATGTACAGAAGAACTATATTATACATACCTTCAAATTTGCAGTGATGGAGCTGGAGGGGCTATTATCGCATGGGAAGATGAGAGGAATGGAAATGTGGATATTTATGCCCAGCGTATTGATTCAAGTGGTGTAGTACAATGGGAGGGTAATGGGATAGCAGTATGTACAGCAAATTATAACCAGTATCGTCCTCAACTCTGCAGTGATGGCGCAGGAGGGGCTATTATCACATGGTACGATTATAGGGCACTAGGTAATTATGATATTTATGCTCAACATATTAATTTAAATGGATCAATTCAATGGACGAATAATGGAAAACCAATATGTACAGCAGATGATGGTCAAAGCCAACCTCAAATTTCTAGTGATGGGGCGGGTGGGGCTATTATAACATGGCAAGATTATAGATCCGGAATCAATAATGATATTTACGCTCAACGTATTGATTTAAATGGTGATATTAAATGGGTGGTTAATGGAATACCTATATGTACGGGAGATCAAATTAAATTTGGTTCTCGAATTACTACTGACAGTTCTGGGACAGCTATTATTGTATGGGTAGACTATAGAAATGGAAATTCTGATCTTTATGCCCAAAAGCTAGAAAATCCCCCACCAACATCAAACCATCCGTCAAATGTCATAACCTCCATAGGAGGTTCAGAAACGATTAACTGGACTCTGGTCGATGATTTTGGGAGCGGAAATTATCGAGTTTTAGCGAATAATACAAATGGCGACTATTATGTTTGGGTTGATTGGACTTCTTGGGCTAATAATACTGCTCTGAATGTTCTAATTAACAGGACTAATCCTGGATATTTCGACTACACCATTCAGTATTATGATGATCAACACAATTTTGGAGTTTCCGATACTGTAATAGTTCGAATCTTGGAATCTGATGGTGCAATAAATGGTTATACCCTCATTATCCTTTTATTAACTTCTTTCGCACTAGTACTGATACTAACTAAGAAATTGAAGCACCTTAAAAAGTTCTAATGCTATTATTTAAATTTTTTTTCTTTCTTATTATCAACTTCTTTCTCATAGATTAACATTAAGATTTCAGGATACAAACCTACACCATATTTTAATCTATTTCTTAAATTTTTTCCAAAAACTTCTTTCAAGACACATCTTATTTACGTATAAATTTTGCATCGGAGTTTAATTAAGGTAAGTAATAGAAAAGATATTAATAAATTAAGAATTTCTTCAATAAATAAATTGAAGATATCAATCATTAAAATTTGATTTTACATGGATATTCAGGATTTCATAAAACAACTAAATCAAGTTCAAGAGTTAATGCAAAAAGAAAATTACGAAGAAGCAATCTCTCTAATTGAAAAGTTGAAGGAAGTTGAAACTGAGAGTGATTTCAACTATAATCTTACACACAGATTATATCAATTAGATTCTAATGCTCGTTCTCTCTTTAACCAACAAAAAATTCTTGAAAATATCAATAAACTTTCTAATACGTATGATTCAATAAGCTTCCAAGAATTGAATAGTATTCTTCAAAATGAAATTAAATTAAACCTGAGTATTGATATTTTAAAAAGAGAAATTGAGATTTTGGTATTAAGAAATCAACTATCTTGTAAAATTGAAAAAAATAATATTGTTTTAAATTCCAGTTAAAAAAGCAATAACTTCTTCTTGTTTTATTGATAGTCTGATAAAACAAATTGGTCTTTCTAATCAGAGACAATAAAAAAGACAAATAAAGCTTAAAACTATTAATTTGAAATCAATAGATATCTTTGTTCCTCTATCTCTGCAAGAAAAAGGTCTACAATTGCTAACCATTTGTTTTTTGTTTCAAAATCGCTTATAATTTTACTTGTTAATTTCTTTCCTATCTTAAGATTTTGAACTGCTAAATCAATATTTTCAAGCGCTGTATAACAAATTCCTAATTTAATATAAGTCTGGTGGATAAACCAATCATCAGAATTAATTTCTATTGCTTTTTGGAATTCTTCTATGGCTTTCTCATATTCTTTAAAGGTTATTAAGATTTCTCCGTATGTATCGTGATATATTCCTTTTTCTGGTTCATTTTCTATGAGACTCCGAAGAATCTTCAATGCCTCTTGTTTTTTACCCAAATATGATAACCAGTACACTTTATAATTATGAAGAGTATTGTCTTTTGGATATTTTTCGAGTAATTCTTCAATAATTTCTAATCCCGCTTCTAAATTTTTATCTTTTTTAAAAGTATATGCCTTTTTTATCATAATATCAATTTCTTTTTCAGGAAATAGTGCCATCATTTTTTCTAATACCATTAAAACATCGTTGTATTGGTTAAAATAGAGTAGAATTCTTATTTTTGAATTATATAATTCATAATTGTTCGGGTTCAAGTTGATTTCTTTATCAATTTCTTTAATCTTATCTTCATATTGAGTTTCTAATGCTTCAGAATTCTGTGATTGCATAAGGTCTGTCATATTCTGCCAGATTATACCTTCTAGTTTATCATAAGTTTCTTTTAATTCCTTTTTTATCTCAATTTTATAAGCTAAATATTTTATATATCGCGGTAAAAATTCTCTGAATGATTCTTTTAAATGATTGCTGAATAGAGTTTCGCAAATTTCATCAAGAATATCATCTATAATAGAATTTAGGCTCCCAGATCTCCCAAATTTTTCCAAATATTTATTTGTTGCAATATGTTCTTCAGTAATAGCTCGAAGAATCTTCTCTAGTTTTCCATCTGAATGAAAATAATAATATTTATCTGGAGAAAATTCTATCTTAAAGAACTTTAAATCATATAAATCGCTTTCTACAATCTCATTTACCCAAAAATAAAGGACTCTCTTTTTAATTGTATAATATCTAGAAAAATCCTCAAAAAATAGATAGTCAGGATAAAAATCAGGATGATTAATTGATATAAAGAGTATAATTTTATGAAAATCCTCTTCATCTTTTAATATTGCTTTAACTTTTGAATAATTCAATTTTAACACATTATTGAGAAATCTAAATTTAACATGGTCATCAGTTATTTTGAATTTATCAAAAAACTGTGATGTCTTTATAGTAATTTCATCAATCCGTTTTCTTTCCTCTTCTAAAATTGTTTGTCTGTCTAAATCGTATTGTTGAAGAATCTTCGAATATTCTACTTTTCCCGATTGAGTAATTAAATATCTTTTGTTTTCGTTGATGATAAATCCCTTCTGGATTAATGAACTTATACTTTTTGATAAAGAGGATTGATTTATAGAAAATGGCTCTTCAAGAAAATCAGCCCTTTTACAAAAGCCATTATTGTATACCATCCATAAGATCCAATGGGAATAATTCCTCCCACTTTTTAAAATGATTTTTGGTGGATAACTCAACGTTCGTTCTTTTTTTCTTTCTTTTGATAACTCATTAAATTTCTTTTTCCCTTTTGGAGTTATTTTGTATTGTCCTCTCGCAAACTTTTCAATAAATCCTTTAAAGATTAGTTTAGTGAAATGACGAGATAACGTGGAAATGGGAATTTCAATTGGCTTTTGCTCAAAATTAGACCACTCACAACTTTCGTTATTTGCCAGCATCCAAAGAATTATATGGTCATAATTCTTTCTTTGCAGTTTCGAGGGGCTAAGAATCTCGTTAGAGGGATAATTTAATTTTCCCATTTTCTAAAAAAGCAAATTATTATTTTCGATAGGTATAAATTGGGAACGTTTCTATTTATACCTATTTTTCAAAACTTCCACATATTTTCGGAATTTTCGTGGAATTACCGAAAGTGGAACTATAAATGGATGGATATCTACATTTTTCATTGATCATCATTTTGATGACAAAATTAAAATTAAAATTAAAAAAAAAGGTATTAAAAAATGAAAACTAATAAAAAGCGAACAATAGTGTTAATATTTTTAATAGGATTATTGTCTTCTGGCATTCTTTCATTAATAATGCAAAATGCTAGACAGATTATTGGAGTAAAATCTTTAGACGATCTTAAGACTAACGATTCCTCTATATCGATTATCAGTCCTGAGAATAAATCCTACTCAGAACCTATGCATGGTTATTTCCCGTCTACTTATGGATTTGATAATGAACAAACGGGAGATTCAGGTACAGATTTAGATTTCATTGATATTGATTTTTCAAATGGTACAAGTGGAATACATGTCGTAGATGAGTTAGATGGTCATAAAAAAGTTATCCATTGCGAAAATAGTGAAAGTGGATGGTGGGGTCTTTCTCATATTGTTGATAACCCATTTTCTACGGGAACAGTCGAATTCTATTGGAAAACAATGTCTCAAGATATTGGTTCGTGGATATTTACCTTTGCTGATATTGAATTAGATTGGGGAATCATTATCTACCAGAATATGTTAGATGAGGGCGATTTATGGTGTTTTGGACCAGGAGATACATATTATGATCTTAATTTCAGACCTATTTATGGTATATGGTACCATTTTAGGATATCTATTGATACAACTTCTGATACATGGGCAATTTCTATTGATGGTATGAGTTTAGGAACAAATCTCCCCTTTCGAGACACGGAAGTTGATGATGTATATTATATCCATATGCGATCATGGAATTTAGATACTCCCGCTCATTTTTATTATGATGCCTTTGGTATCACAGGTCAATCTGATAATTATCAAATCGGAGATAATCTCTATGAAGGGTTATTTATAGAATATCAAACCACCTTTGAACAAGAATGGGCAGCGTATTCCCTAGATGGTAGCAGTAATACCACAATATATGGAAACCACACAATTCCAATGCCAACTTTAGGTACACATTCTCTTCAAATTTTTGCTAACGATTCATTGGGTAACTTTTATCATTCAGACATAAGATTTTTTAAAGTCTGTTTAAACGACGGTTGGATACCACGTTTCGATAAAACAGCTGGAGATAGTCCTCAAACCGTGTTTGTAGGGGATGTAAATAATGATGGTTATAATGATATTGTTATTGCCAATTATAGAAGTGATGATGTATCAATTTATTTATGGAATTTTACTCTAGGAAGCTGGGATGCACAAATTAGGAAATTAGTTGGAGATTATCCACTCGGACTGTTTGTGGGAGATGTAAATAATGACGGGTATTATGATATTATCACTGCTAATGGCGGAAGCGATGACGTTTCAATTTTTTTATGGAATTCCACCTCAGGAGACTGGAACACACAGATTAGAAAGTCTGTAGGAAATACTCCTTGGTGTGTTTTTATAGGGGATGCAAATAACGACGGTTATAATGATATTGTTACTGCCAATTATGCGAGTGATGACATTTCAATTCTTTTATGGAATTCAGTATTAGAAGATTGGGATACACAGATTAGAAAGTCTGTTGGAAAATATCCGCGTAGTGTGTTTGTAGGGGATGCAAATAATGATGGGTATAATGATATTGTAACTACTAATACTGATAGTGATCTTGGTGATGACGACATTTCAATACTTCTATGGAATCCAGCATTAGAAGATTGGCTTATAGAGATTAGAAAGTCTGTCGGTGATGATCCTTGGTGTGTTTTTATAGAAGATGCAAATAATGATGGATATAATGATATTGTTACTGCCAATTATGCGAGTGATGACATTTCAATAATTTTATGGAATTCATTGTTAGAAGATTGGGATACACAGATTAGAAATTCTGTTGAAAATAATCCCTGGTATGTTTTTATAGGAGACGCAAATAATGATGGATATAAAGATATTGTTACTGCTAATGGTGGAAGTGATGACATTTCAATTATTTTATGGAATTTTACATCAGGAGACTGGGATGCCCAGATTAAGAAATCTGTTGGTGATATTCCTACAAGTGTCTTTATAGGAGATGCAAATAATGATGGATATAATGATATTCTAGTAACTAACATTCAAGACGATGATATTTCAGTTATTCTATGGGATGCCCCCCCTTCAATTATAATTAAACAACCGCTTAATTATCAACTTTGTGGAGATATAGCCCCCAATTTTGATATTAGAGTAAAAGACTATAATCCTGATTCATTTTGGTATACTTTAGATAATGGAATAACTAATATTTCTATCTCCCAATTCAATGATGCAATTGACCAATTAGAATGGGATAAATTAGAGAATGGAACGGTAATTCTAAGATTCTACGCTAATGATACAAATGAGCAAGTAGGATATTCGTTTGTAATAATAGGTAAAAATGTGTGGTCCCCACCAAATCCACCGCTAAATGTCAGTTATTATTCTGGTTATTATAATATTACCTTATTTTGGGATCAACCTGGAGAAAGCGCTCCAGTTTCTCACTATAATATATATAGGGGGGAGATTTTTGGAGGTGGAAAAATTTACATAGGTAGTACTAGTGCGACCAATTATACTGATCTTACAGTCGAATTTAATAAAGATTATTATTATATTATAAAAGCGGAGAATATACAGGGGGAAAGTAGTGCCTCACAAGAAATTTATGCCATTGCAGGTCCGTATATTCGCTGGCAAGCTCCTAACGAAAACAGTCGAGTAACACTTCCAGTAGGGGATGCTCAATTTGATTTTTCATATGATTATACCTTTCTTGATGACGTTCAACTTTTTCTAAATGGAATTAAATACGACAATGTCAAAGATAAAGATTCTACCATATTAAATCCCTATAATTCTTCCATTGATGGTCCGGTAAATGCAGTACTTTATGGATATGAAATGGGAAATTCAAATCCCATTGTAAATGATAGTCGGGCTTTTATTTTCGCAAAACTAGATGCTGAGGCTTATGAAATATTGGACCAGGATCAAACGTATCTTGGCGAAAAACTTTATCTTATCTTACATGACCCAAATGGTGATAATAGCTACACGTGGTATGAGGAATCTTCAATAGTTTCTATGGCAGTCGGATTGGAAATAACATCTGAATATTCAACAGGTAGTACGTTTGGTGAAATTTTATCAGATCCATTGATTGGCACCACTTTTGGAGCAACTTATAATATAGTAAATGAAAAGACAAGTGAGGAAGGCTTTGATTATAGATATGAAATTGTTGATACTACACAACTACAATCTAGTATTGATGATTCCGATAAAAACTTTATAGGTCCTGGTTATGGGGATAGATATTGGGGTGAAGCATGGACTTTAAAATGGGCTGTGAAAGCTTATTATAGAGCATATTTTAATGGAACAGAAAAATATGAAGATCCAGAGTTCCATTATGGAATTATAAGAGGTCAAGAAGTCTTCTTAAATGATTATTCTGCTCCACAAAAATGGAAGGCTCAAAACCCAATTCATAACGGATGGCAAGGCGTTTCATGGTTAGATTCTTACAAAAATTTTACTATAGATGGAGGAGCCCCATTTGTAAATAAGTATCAAATAACTTCTTCTGAAACTACAAGCACTTCCCTTGAAATTACCCATAGTGAGGAATGGTTAGTTAAAGTTCCCGGTTGGGAATATAAAACGACACTTAATCTTAATACAAAATGGTATGCCGAGACAGAGGTTACCGAAAGTTATGAGGTTGGTTTTACTATTTATGATGATGAATCAACAGATAAAATAGTACAAGATATTGGAATAGATAGTAGATTTGGCACCTTAATTTTTAGAACCAATGAATTTATGTGTGAAACCTCCTATCCCCTTGAGCATAATACTTTTGATTACCTTCCCCCAATTATTGAATTTCCACATATTGAATTAGATTCATCTCAAGATGGATTAGCACCATGTAAAGATGATTCGCCTATAGTAACAGTTGGACTATTTGATGAAGGAGGTATTAGTTCAGCGTATATTAGATACTCTATAAATAATGGTATATCTTGGAGAAATACTATTCTTTCAGAGCAAATAGCGAATCCTGGAACTTGGCAAGGGATAATTCCCGCTCATGACCATGGTACAACAGTAATTTGGTATATTAAAGTATGGGATTTTGAGGGTACATATTCGAATAGAACAGATCCTAATGGAAATCCATATAGATATACTGTTATTAATCGCCAGCCTGTAGTAAATATTCTCAACCCAAATGGAGGAGAAAATTTTCAGGATATTGTAAATATTGAATGGGCTGGTTCTGATCCCGACGATGATTCTCTTACATATTCACTTGCGTATAATTTAGATAATACAGGATGGCACTTAATAATTAGTGGTGTTAATAGCACATCTTTTAATTGGAGTGTATCTGATATTACATCAAAAAATGTTCTGTTAAAAATTATTGTGAATGATGGTGATATGCAAAATGATGTTGCTATGGATTATGTCTTTGCAATCAATCCTACTGAAATATCAAAACAACTAGATATTGAGATTCTAGATCAATTATTTTCTAAAGAGCATTTCAATATTACATTTTATGTGTACGATGAGACTAATTATAATCTTGATTTTGTGATAATAAAATTATGGTGGGATGGAACTGAGGTCTCTGCTGATGTACAAAATCTTGGAAATGGATTCTATTTTATCTCTCTTGAGCCAATAACTGTAACACCAGGAGAAGAACCAATATTGCTTTCCATAACTGTTACTGCTGACGGATATGAAGATAAACATATTGAAACGTATCTTGTAGTGGATCCGGATATGTTAGAAAAGGGATTTGAACAGAATGGAGATGAATTTCCCTTTCTAATACTAACTGTTGCACTGGTCTCGACAGCTGGAGCTAGTGGAGCAATTATTATTACATTAGGAATACTACGTAAAAGAAAGCGGGTTAGTGAAGTTATCTAATTAAATCATTTTTTTTTTTATTTTTATATATATTTAGAAACTAATAGTACATTTATTTTATACAGCCTTTCTTTCTTGTATTGATTCGGTCCAAAGGAACATTAATTTAATAGGCATTTTTTCACATTATATTTAAAACACAACTTAGCTTATATTAGTAAATATATCTAAAATAGTATTGATTTAAAAAGTTTTTTGAGTAGATGTTTCATCCTGAAATTAAAGATTTGAATCCTGTAAAACAACTTAGAGAAGATGGGAAATTAAAGGAAGCCTTACAAATTGTTTTAGAATTAGAACAAGGAAAGGATCTTTCTCTTAAAGAATTGCTGACATATAAACTTGTTAAAGCTAATCTATTACTTGAGTTAGGAAACTACTTAGACGCAATTGAAATTGCTAAAGAAATCTTTCAAGAATTTCAGAAACTAGGAGATTTAATATCATCATTTGATGCATTACTCATTCAAGCTTATTCCTATATGATTAGGGCCAATATAACTCAAAGTGAAGATATAATTAGGCAAGTTGAAGATTTATTTGAATTAATTAAAGCATCATTTTCAATAGATCTAAGAGAAAGAGAATCTTTCTTGGTAAGGATAAAAGCTGGTATTCATTATTTTAAAGGAGAAATTCAACAATCTTTAGAACTTAATAAAAAGGCTTATGAACTTGCCAAAGACACAGATAATAAAGCAATGATCGCTGTGAGTCTTAATAATATTGCTGACAAATATTATCATATTAAAGAGTATGATAAAGCAATAAAGTATGCAAAAGAAGCCTTTAAGGTTAAAAATAACCCAGTTTTGGCAGTTGCGTTAGGTACCTTAATTGAAATTAATGTTAGTAAGGGAGATATTAAAGAAGCAAAAGTTTATCTAGATCATTTGCGTGAACTCTCAGAAAAATTCGATTCTAAATGGAATAAAACCTTATATTATAGTGCTAAGGCTTTGATATTAAAATCAAGTCTAAGAGCAAGAGATCGTATTAAAGCGGAAGATATATTTAAAGAGTTAGCTATGGACAATACAATAAATAGTGATGTACGGATTCCAGCGATAATAAACTTATGTGATTTATATCTCACTGAACTTCGGATAACTAATGATCCTGACATAATAAACGAGATATACCCATATATTCAAGAGTTGTTAAGTATTGCTGAAAAGCAACATTTATATTTATATTTAGCCGAAACTTACATTTTGCAGGCAAAACTTTCATTATTAACTTTAGATTTAAATAAGGCTAAGCGATTTTTAACTCAGGCTCAAGAAATAGCAGAATTATATGGACTGAAAAGATTAGCAATGAAAATTTCATACGAGCATGATGAATTACTTAGACAAACTAAAATGTGGGAGAATTTAAAGATTTCTCAAGTCTCTATGCCTGAACGTTTGGAGCTTTCTGGTTTGAACGATCAAATGGAAAATATGCTAAAAAAACAAATGATTGAAGTTCCAGAAATGTCAAAAGAGGACCCTGTTATGCTATTAATCTTAACGGAGGGTGGTAATCTTTTATTCTCTAAAAAATTTGTTGAAGATTTTTCTTTTGAAGATGACATTTTAGGAGGTTTCCTAACCACCATAAATTATATTATTAGTGAGGTATTTTCTGAAGGGCTTGATAGGGCAGTTTTTGGACCATATACTCTTCTTATGATGCCCATTAAATCATTTTTAATCTGTTATATCTTTACGGGTTACTCATATTTTGCTCACCAAAAGATTAAAAATTTCCTTGATTCCATACAAAATGATAGTGTTATTTGGCAATCTTTACAGAAATTTTTTCAAAAGAGTAAATCAGTTCAATTAGACGATGTTCCCTCGCTTGAATTGTTAATAACAGAAATATTTGTTGAAAAAAAAAAATAGTAGATTTATATTATTCAATCACTTCAGCTCACCAAAATTTTATATTAAACTAAACCTAATCTTACATTAAAAAAAAATTATATTTTCATTAAGAAATAGAAATCTAATGAAGAATTCTGAGGAATTTCGCTTTAAGATAGTCGTCGTTGGAGATGGAGCTGTAGGTAAAACATCTTTAATTAAAAAATACACGAAAGGGACATTTGAAAAGGATTATGTAAAAACAATTGGGGCTCAACTTTCAAAATATAATAAAGAAATTAATGGAGACATGATTAGATTAATATTCTGGGATATAGCAGGT
>JABXKB010000349.1 GCA_013375485.1 Promethearchaeota archaeon
AGAAAAGATCTCCATTTTCCGGTCGTTCATGGAAATCATCTCCTCTCCTCCATGTCTTTAAGTCTTGCTCATGATATATATAATTTGCTTTTAATTGTAATTCGAATAAATTTTCAGGATATCTTAATTGAGGTTTTAACCATGAAGGAATATCTTGCCAATCGTAAGCATCCATATAGTGTTTCCAAAGCGAGTATGTCGGATCAGTAGTCGACTCGATTAAACTGGGATTTTTATAAAATAGCATTTCCCCATTTTTCACCTCTACTAGACAGATTCCCAAAAATCGCAATATTGGAGAACGTGAATATGATCCTATATTTATTGAAGTAAAAATTGAAACTGCATAATATATCGTATTATTATAACTATCAAAAACTAAATAAGGATCATAATCTATACTCAATTGAGGTAAAAGTATGTTTCGTACACGATTTTTCACGTTTCTATTAATCAAATAGGAGTATTCACCCCCTTCAAGAGCATAACCCCATAATCCTAAGTTTACAGTATACCAGAATGCTTCTAAACCTTTAAGTACTCCATCTGGTTCACCTACATAAACATAATTATTGTTAGGAATTCCACCTCTCCAACCTGTATCAAGTAATATCGATTCATCATACGCTCCTAAACCTGCATTAGAATTTTGTTGTTCTAAAAACTTCTTACTTTCAGATTCTCCAAAGAATATTGGATAATCTTCAGAAATGTTAAAGGTTGAACTTATATTAACTAAAACTCCTGTGAATGTATCCATTGCTAAGAATCCTTCAATGTGATCATATAACTCAGTATTAGTTCTAACAGGATCTCCTGAAAATTGAGACATTCTAACAGTTTTTGGAGCAACCCAATATTCTGTTCCGTCTAAATAAACTATGTCAGAATCTGCTAATCCTTCGAATGTTGTACCTATTTTTGCTGCTAAACTCTGAACAGCATAATCTTGATCGAATTGTCTTATCCGTGATATCATTTGAGTATCATTCAAGGATTCTGATGATAAAGTAAAATTTTCTATTGATCGTTCTTCAATCATATCCAGTCCAGCACATGCATGTGTCCAAGAGATTTCCCTACTAATTTTTTGAGTCCATTCATATTGCGAATAAACAGACGTATTGCTTATTGTTACTGCCGGACCAATACTAGTTAGAGCAGGTATGGTTATGAGGAAAATAAGTACACCAGCTATTATCCCCATTTTGATTCTCTGAGGTTTCAATATCACGTAATTTTTTGAATTTCTTTTTAATTTAATGCGTCCATAAATATACACTGAAATACCTAACCCTATAAATCCTATAAAAGCTAGAATTAAAGACCACATTTGTAATAACTCAATCCCATTTAAAGCTAAACTAGGTAAAGTAAAAAAGATTATTCCACAAAAAGAACCAATTATCATCAATGCGTTTGATAAGATATTATAATCATTTCTTTTTAAATAAAAATTACTTACAATGTTTAAAACCATTCTGAAAATTAAAATTGCTAAAATGAAATAAATTATTGGTAAATAAAGCCTCGAGTAGATAAAAATAAATTCAATATTGGTATTATTCGGATTTAGTAACACATTAAAAGCGTCTGTAAATAATGTAAACGGTGATAGCGTTATTACACCTTTTTCGTACAAATACATAATCCATGAAAACTGACCATTGGAATCCAATATCATTCCAATTAAATAAAACAGGATGAAACCACCAGTACACCAAAATATCAATGATTTTCCCCTAGAAGGTTTCCCGAATCTTAGACGGGTGCCAATAATTGTTAATAAATTTTGATTAGGTGGCACACTCATTATAAAACAGCCAATAAATGCCCCAATTAAAGCTGTCTTATTAAAAAAGAAATTGATTGACCAGAAATTCAAAAAATAAAAATCATAATAATTAAGCCCTCCGGCCTTATTCTCATAAAGTTGAGCGTTTAATTTAATTGACCCAAACCAAGCAGGCCAAAACCAGAAGATCGATAAAACAACTAAAATTATTACTACAGTTGGTAATATAATTTTGAAATATTTTTTAAATCTCGGATTATTTTGAAACAAAGAAGATACAGATGATTTTTTTGTAGGAGGTTTGCCAGAACCTTCAATTTTATCAAAATTGCCACGTTCTAGATTTTTTACTTGCTGTTGTACTTCATATTTTCTATTAACTTCCTGACAATCTTCACAATAATAGTTAAACTTCTCGTGTTTTTCGCAAGATTTTTTTGTCATATCTTTTCATCTTATTAATTAAAGTTAAAAATTGTAGTTTTATTTAGTTTATAAGATATTGCATTTTAATTCATAGTTTTGGAGTTTTTAATAAACAAAAAGTCTTACCTATACTTTTTAGATAAAATATTTTTCATCAAAAATTTACTGTTGTCTTTTCGATTACTCTATACATAACCATGAAACTTATAATGCTCCTTTCAATATCATACTCTTAAAAATACTTGAAAAGAATAAAAATTAATGAAATTTAAATTCTTAACATACTCCTTTCTTTATAGTTTAATACCGATTTCTGAAAGATAGTATAATCTCCTTAGCGAAATGTTTCATGGCATTTATAAAATCTTTAAAAGGAAAGGGTGTAATGAAGTAACTAACTCCCGTCTGTAATACGAAAAAAATTCGTTTTATTATATAAATTCGAGATTTTCATCCAAAACTTTAAATAAATTAAAAAGAAAAATATGCAATAGACAATCCTCAACAACTTATCACTTTCAATTCATGATGGTCTCAATTTTTACCTCTCTACTTACTTTAAAATTGGTGACTCTTAAAAAAATCAAATAATATCTAATTGACCTTTTATTTAATAAATCCTAAGAATATAATTTCTTTACATACGATCTCAATACTTCAATATTTTCAAAGTAAAATAAGCTTTCTTCTTCCTTGAAAAAAGGTGTTAATAAGCCTCCTCTTTTTAACACCCCTGTAATTTCCGCATCTTTTAATACAAATACTTTTGTCTTTTCAGAAAATTCTCTAAAGGAGAGGATAATTCCCATTTCTATCATGTGACCTCCCTTATCATGTTCTATAATCATGATAATTTCATTCGAGAATTTTGCAATAAGATCAAATTTTAAAATCAAATTCTCAAGGTGGGTACGTCTAAACTCTTTTTCAAAAAATCCAAGATTAGATTCAATAGCATTTACAATATTTTGTACTTCTTGAAGAGTAGTAAAAGTTTCTTCACTATAAGAACCGCAAATAAAGATTTTGTTTTTCTTCAGATCGTAAACTGAAAAAATATTAACAAATTCATCTAAAAAATCATCCCACGCATGACCGTGTGAAACTAGCATTCTCTACTCCCAATAAATATAAAATAATTTAGAAATTCATCTATACTATAAATTATTATATACCAATACTAATTGACTCAATTAATTTTGAGTTAAATTTAAATATATGATTATACTTATCTAGAATGGAATTAGATGAAAAACTAAATATAAATAATTGGAGGTAATAAATTTGGAAACTCCGAAAAAACTTGAAAATATGAGGAAAGAACTGGAAATCATATCAGAAAAAACACGATATAAAATATTGCTCACTTTATTAGCTAGTGAAAAATCTCTCTCCTTCAGCCGATTGAGGGAAATTTTACCTTCCATTCCAGAAAATAACTTGAATTATCATCTTAAAATCCTTAAAGAAAATAATTTTATTAAGAATGAAAAAAGAATAGGATATAAACGCTCTGAACCTCGATCTTTTTATTCCCTAAGTAAAAAGTCGATTGATCTGTTTGATAATTTAGGTTTAACTGCTGTGAAGGAAGAATTTCAAGCTCTATTTAAGCAAATGACATAATCCCATAAGTAAATGATGAATGAATGGATGATTGAAATAAATTAATTTTATTCTAATGAATATAATCCATCCTTCATCATCTTAAAAGCCATCTTACAGTCGCTTCCTACACTTCGTTAATCCTTACATTGAATTTTTAAACTTTAACTTTTTTGATAAATTTGTAAAAACTTTTAAAGATTAGAAACAGTACACAATAGAATCCAGTTTGATTCAACAAAATCATACATATATAAAAATTAGAGGATTAAATAATGCCACATATAGTTATATTTATGAAATGCCCTAGTCATGTAGTTGCGAAAGTCGTTCAAAAAGCTATGGAAGCTAGGCAAAAAAATTTGTTTCCTGACGATGAATCTATACAAGAAAATCTTGTACTATCGGCGTGGAAAACTTGTGAAGATGGTGTACAATTTTTAAGTGTCACACTTGTAAAAGAAGGAAAACTTGAGGAAGCTTTGAAAGCGATTTATAAAGAAATGATTTATTACTCAGAAATCGAGGGTTATGAATTATCTATTGAAGTTTGGGGAACTATGCAAGAAGGTTTTGAAGCGTTAGGAATGGAATCTCCTTCAGATTAATTCCAATAATAAACAATAAAATTTCAATTTTTTTTTTTTAATTTTTTATAAAAAAGGCACTCTTTTATTGATGAGATAAAAAAAAATAAAATCTTGCTCAAGAACATACTCAATCCGGTCTCATCTCAAACCGAACTAAATCGATTTCTAAACATATCATCATTAATAGAGAAAGTTTTAAAGGCAAACTGTTCAATATTATTAACTAATCCATAGTGCATTATAAAATTGAAATTTCAAGTAGGAAAAATTATGTTTTGTTCTGAATGTGGTGAAAAATTAATTGCTGAAAATCAAAAGTTTTGTCATAATTGTGGAACTGAAGTTCTAGCCACTTCTAAAGCAAC
>JABXKB010000350.1 GCA_013375485.1 Promethearchaeota archaeon
TACAAATTATTTTTTAATGATTTACTATTATAAATTCAAGTATCTATGAAAAACTCAAAATAAAAATTCTAATTTTAATATGTAGGTTTAAGATATTGAAATCACAAGATGAATTAGGAGTTTCAGTTCCGGCAAATAAGCCTTTAGTGGTTCGCACAATAAAAAAAGTAACAAAAGAGCAACGAGAATACGCCCTTAAGAAAACCGAATATAGTATGTTTTCCTTTCCAGCAGACTTAATATATGTAGATTTTTTATCTGATTCTGGCTCTGGAGCAATGACAGACTTCCAATGGGCTGCTCTTTTCCATGGAGATGAATCTTATGCTCGTAACAAGGGATATTACGTACTTTTAGAAGCTGTTCGAGACACATTTGAACGAGGAGATAATCCTAAAAAATCAATTAATTTGATTTTATCGGGAGAAACAAATGTAAAAAAACTTATGGATGAACTTTATATAACTTCTTATGAAGGAGGATTTGTAAATGGAGGGATTCATCAATTAACACGTCCAAATGGTTTCATTGTTCCACAAGGCAGATGTGCTGAACATCTCCTCTTCTCAACTGTTGCAACTATTCTAAAAAAAAAAAATAAAGATATAACAAATTATATTCCAAATAATGGACACTTCGATACCACCGAAGCTAACATTGTAGCTAATGGTATACAAGCGGTAAATTTATTTTCAGAAAATTTAATGGATGATTTTCCTTTTGATGAGATGGATAGTAGAAATCCTTTTAAAGGTAATATGGATATTAAAAAACTAGAAAATCTAATCCAAGATAAAGGTGTTGAATCCATTCCATTAATTTATGTTACAATTACTAATAATACTGCAGCGGGACAACCCGTCTCCATGAAAAATATAAAAGAAGTTAATAAAATTGCTGAAAAATATGACATACCTTTGTTCTTTGATGCCTGTCGCTTCAGTGAAAATGCAAATTTTATAAAAGAGTTTGAAGATGGATATAATGATCGCTCAATCCAAAGCATTATACAAGAAATGTTTTCTTATGTTGATGGTTTCACAATCAGTTTCAAAAAAGATGGATTAGCTAATATAGGAGGGGGATTATTCTTTAGAGATAAAGGATTATTTCATAAGAAATTTTCTGTTGGTGAAGATATTGGGATTGCATTAAAAGAAAAACAAATTTTAACTTTTGGAAATGATTCCTACGGTGGAATGAGTGGTCGAGATATAATGGCTTTAGCTGCAGGGCTTTACGAAATCGTAAAAGAACTCTATTTAAATGAAAGAAAAACTCAAGTTAGGGAGTTTGCAAAAAAGCTTGCTCAAAATGGTATCCCTGTTATTCTTCCCGCAGGTGGTCATGCTGTATACTTAAATATGGACAAATTTTTTGAGGGAACGGATATGAAAATCGATGATTTTGGAGGTGTCGGTTTTACCATCGAACTTCTTAAACATTATGGTATACGAGCAGTAGAATTAGGACCTTTCGCTTTTGAATGGGATAAAAAAACACCTGAACAACAGAAGGGAATTTTAAATTTAGTCCGCTTTGCAATGCCAAGAAATGTGTATAATGCTTCTCATATCGATTATGCTGTAGCTGCTATCACTGAACTTTATCAAAATAAAGATAAAATTCCAAAAGTTAAAATCTCTCGAGGCGCAGAATTACGGTTAAGACATTTTCAAACGGGACTTCAGCCGATTTATAAAAATTAGAAAAAAAAATAAAAATTTTTGAGTTTTTATTCTGTTTTTAATTTAAATACTTCCTTGAATGGTATTGCTAAAATATCTCCTACGATAAAAATTATGAAAACTATCAATAGGAATATCGTATAAAATTGTGCTCCATCTACAATAACATTAGGTAAAAAGACAGCGAGTACCTAAATCAATTTATGAATAAGTTGAAATAAAAGAATTGGCACATATTTCATAGGTTCTAATAACCCTAAGATTGAGAGTAGTGCAAATACCAGCTATATAGCTCCCGCAAATCCAAAAAAATATGGATCTTGATCTGGTAGTGATAATAGTGATATCATACTATCAGGAATAATAAGCATCATTAAACCAATGATTCCAGCTACTACTATTGTCAAAATATACATAATTTTTAGCTTTAATTCAGTTTCAATTTTATCTAACATCTTCTTTCATTTTTTATTTTAAATTGATAAGTTGGATTCGATATAATGTATTAATAAATTGATTATATTTAAGATTTATACAAAAAAGTAACATAAATAGTAGACAAACATTAGGACTAAATAAAATCAAAATTGAACTACTTCATAACATCGAAAAAAGTATAAAAAATTTGATATGAAAAAAACCTAAATATCCAACATTCGTAATTTCTGTGAAATATCTTTCCTTCGAAGGATTTTCATGAAATCATCTTTCCTTTGCTGAAGTCGAGTCAGAAATGATTCAAGCTTATCAAAGTTATTAAAAAAATACTCTCTCCCCTCGGTCATAATCTTAACGCCTTTCCTTTCGTTTTCGATGATCGCGTATATTCCTCCTACTTCAGAATCATGTTTTATAAAGACTTTTTCTGTTCCAGGTAATTTCTCATTTCCTTTTTTCGCCCAGAAATTATTTTTTAGTAAATATGATCGATACATACTCATTTTTCCACACACAACCTCTTTTTTTAATTATGATAAGTCATCGAGATATGTTTATTCATATACTCTTTATGACTATCGGTATATAGTTCCTAGTAATATAAAATCCAAATCAATTATAACATCGTGTAATATGCAAGGAACATATCACGTAGATATTATACGATTTTAACTTTATATTCCACAAGAAACATAGTTTCCAAAAACACTTATAAATCATTAAGTAAAAAGCCCAGAACTATTTACTAAAAAAAATTTACTTGGGGTTGATGTGAAAAAATTTCAATTGGACAACTTGTTATTAAATAAAAAAATCAGGGGTATTTAGAATATAATTCCTTAATGAAATCATCTAGATCCCTCATTGTAAATTTCTTTGGATCGTACGCAACCTTCCCGCACTCATCTTCTAGATCTAGGCATGATTTAATGTAGGCTTTATTCATAATTGTTAACATAGTTTTTGTGAAGAAGGTAAATTCTTTTTGATATTTTACTATTTCTTTAGCAAAATTAAGAGTTTCAGCTTCAAGTTGTTCAAGTGGGAAAACTCTGGTTGGAAAATTGATGTTTTTTAATTCTTCTAAACCTATTTTATCTGCAGTAAGAAGCGCATATTTTGCAAAACTAAATCCAAAAGCTAATAGTGGAAGAAGAGTTGCGCCAGTTTGTGGAAATGCAGAAATTGCAAGCTCAGGCAATCTTATATATAACTCATCTTTATGTCTATCAGCAAATGTTCTTAAATCAGAAGCTAATATCATTAATACACCAAAACCAACTGCAATACCTTGAACTTGAGTAATTATTGGTTTTTTCATAAAGATCATAGTTTCATTGACTTTTCTGCCCCATTCAGTTATTTGTGCTGCCTTTTCAGGAGAACCTTGTATATCTTTAAGATCGTAACCAGCAGAAAAGAATCTTTGTCCCAAACTTTTTATGATAATACATTTAACTTTCTCGTCTTTATCTGCGCTGATTAGATTTTCATAGATTGCTTTTAGCATCGAAACATTACATGAATTTGCTTTATCTACCCTATTAATTGTTATTGTAGCAATTCGCCCTTTCGTTTCATATAGAATGAATTCTTGATCACTCATAAGATCTTTAACATAAGCTTTAATTTAAAATATTTTGAACTTATTAATATTCTAATTTTCCGGAATTATATCAAGATTTTTCAAATTTTTAAAAAAAGAATATAAATACGTAGATATTATGAGAGTTTTAATTATTTATCCATTAAATAAATCTTATTATTACTTTTTTGCATAGATTCAAGTGAATACTAAAGTACAAAAAAGTTAAAAAGAATTTACAAAAGTAAAAAAAAAAAATTAAATAATTAATGATTTCGATAATATCAACAATAAAAAATTCGCCAAATCAAACATTTCAGAAGTTGATCAAGGATGTTTGTATTAGTATAACGGAACAGCTCTGAAATGAATGGCTTAAAATATATTAATGGAATAATATATATGTGCAATTGTAAGAGAGAAATGTGTATTTTTCAGCACGTAAGGGTTGAGGTGTTATAGGCTAAAAAATGATCTCCGAAGTAGAGTTTTTTAATGATATATTTGAAGATTTTCTTTGTAGAGATAACCAAATATATGAAAACGAATTATGGAAATCACATTCAATAATCAAATTAATGCATAACTCAGATGAATTCGAAGATAAAGCCATTGTAGAGGAAGCCTTAAAAATCATTATTAATTTATGCAGATTCAAAGAGTGTGGAGATCTATTAGATTCTTATGAACTAGAAAGTTATCCAATTAACCAATTAATAGAATCAGAAAAAACTCTACTTAACTCGATTTTGAAGAAAGAATTTATTTAAATTGCTTTTCAAATTCCCAAACAGAATCTTGAATGGTGTGAAGATTCTTTACTACTTTTCCTGAAGTTTTTGTTTCCATTTCAGGGGCATCAAATATAGCTTTTCCGACAGCTAATGCTCTATTTTTCGTTTCCTCTATTATTCTCACGATATCTCCTTTTTTAATAGAAGGATCAATTTTTGTTATTCCTGGACGCATTATATCTGCACCATTCGCCACATAGCGAATAGCACCAAAATCAACAACGATAGTTTTTAAATTTACTTGATTATTTAGTAATAAAGTTAAAACAGG
>JABXKB010000351.1 GCA_013375485.1 Promethearchaeota archaeon
CCTTTTTATCATGAAAATTCTCTCACCAAAAATTTTAAGCTTATCAGTATCACAATTTAACCCTATAGCTGTTTGTACTAATTCAGCAATTATTGATGGTAATGGATTAGCGAAAACACACATAATCAATGAACTATAAAGTGCACGATAATCTTGAGCTCTAGCACTCATTATAGCCATTTCTGAATCATCTTTAAATTTATCAATAGTTTCAATTCCAAATTCCTCAAGTGGAGTTCCTAATAAAATGGTATTCATATCACAAGAATTATGACACGGTCCTCTAGGAGCAGCAATTGCATATGCTATTGACATTCCGAAATTAGACCGTAAATCATGATATGGGACTTCCATGCCATAAACAGTTGCTATATTGTCTTGAGGAATGTTGAATTCTTTCCCTATTGCATCAGATCCCTCAGCTAATAAATCCCCTATGCCTTCTCTTAATGATATTTTTTCAATCATCTCTAAAGCGGGTTTAATGTCCCCCCATTTAGGATTCAAACCATCAATTTGTTCAGAACTTAGTTTACCAGAATCATATAAGTAATATATAAGGGCAATTATACTGCTACAACTAATTGTATCAATTCCATAATCATTACATAATTCGTTTGCTTTTACAATTGATTCAATATTATCATTTAAAATCATAGAGCCAAAACCGGCGAGAGTTTGATATTCTGGAGCTTCAACCTCTCCATCAGTTTTATATTCTCCTGTTTTTACAATAGCTTTTTTAGCACATCCAATCGGACATGAAAAGCAAGGATATTTCCGTGTAACAGTTTTCTCTAAAGCGGTCATTCCAGAAATATTGTAGGCACCTTCCCACTCATCACCATAAGTCCAATATTTTTTGGGTATTTCTCCAGTTGAGTTCCATAAGTCTATACCTGCTGATGTACCAATATCACCATACATTTTTGAAGTAAATGATTGATTTACGTCATTTAAGGCTTTTTGAACTGATTGTTTGAAATTTTCTGGGTCTGCAGCTTCAAATTCCCTTTTTTTACCTCGTACAGTTATAGCTTTTAATTTTTTTGATCCCATAACAGCACCCATTCCCGTTCTTCCAGCAGCTTTTTCTTCAGAAGCAATTATTGCATATTTGACTAATTTTTCACCTGCTTGGCCAATACAGGCAATCCTAGTTAATTTTGAACCAGATTGTTCTTTTAAAATATTTGATGTTTCAATTATACCTTTTCCCCATAAAAATGAAGCGTCTTTAATTTTAACTTTATTTTCTGTAATTTCAAGAAAAACAGGAACTTGTGAAGCACCTTTAATAATAAGCCCATCATATCCTGCTTTCTTTAACTCTGGACCAAAATATCCCCCGCAGTTAGATTCTCCCCAAATGCCTGTATATGGAGATTTCGCACATACAACAAATCTACCGCTAGTTGGAATAGTAGAACCACAGAATGGTCCTGTCATAAACATTAATATATTATCTGGAGATAATGGATCTGTACCTTTATCGAGATAATCATAAAGATACCTACAACAATATCCAGCACCTCCAAGAAAATCTTTGGCGATTTCTTCATCGAGTAATTCTTCGAAAATTTCTTGGTTAGTAAGGTTAACTACTATTAGGTTACCAGTAAACCCTTTTAATGCACCCATAATAAAATTCTCCTTTTTAAATTATATTGATGGAATTAAAAATCAATGTCTTTCCCTTCATAGGAGTAATAATAAATTTTTCGGTAATATTCGTCTGTAATTGATCTTGGGGTCATTACACTAGTAGCATCTTGAAAACAACAAGCAACTAACATTTCAATATTATTTTCAAAATCGGTTTTTGAAACTCCTAAATCTTGTAATTTAGAGGGAAAGTCAACTTTCTTTTGTAGTTCTTTGATTTTATCAACAGCTTTAAATGCTGATTTTTTATCATCATCACTCCATTTAGCCCATCCTAGCTGTTTAGCAATCTTAGAATATATTTCTAAAGTATTATCATCTTTATCGGGGTTATTTAAGCAAAATTGCGAGATATATGGAAGTAAAATTCCAACTGTTCTTCCATGATGGGTATGAAAAACCGCACCCCAACTATGCCCCATGCCATGACCAATATGAACCTGAGAATTACTAAAGGTTAACCCAGCCATAGTAGCTGCTTGATGTAGATAATCTCTAGCTTCCATATTATTCCCGTCCTTATAAACAATTGGCAAATATTTAAAAATGAGTTCTATCGCTTTTAAACCCATACCATTAGAAAATTCGTTCTTCCAATTAGAAACCATACCTTCGATAGCGTGTGATAATGCATCAAAAGCTGTATCAACTGTTAATTTTTGAGGCATTCCCGAGGGAAAAATCGGATCCACTATAGCATACGTAGGAGTTATTCCTCGATGAGCATAAATAAATTTTTTCCATATATCATCCTCAAGTCGAGAAATGATTGTTCCGTTTGTTGCTTCTGAACCTGTTCCCGAAGTAGTTGGTATTGCAATAAATTTAGCCTTTTTCCCCGTTTCATATAAATCAGATCTAAAAAGATGAATATCACCAATGTTTAATTCCGGAAATTCATATAAAACCCATGCTGTTTTAGCAGTGTCTATTACAGATCCTCCTCCTAAAGCAATAATTAAATCGGGCGAATAAACAATACACTGTTCTCTCGCCTTTAAAACACCTTCTTCTCTCGGATCTGGAATAACTTCATTAAAGACTTGAAATTCTTTGCCAAACTTCTCTAATTTTTCTGTTAATGTTCTAAGATAACCTAAATCTTCAATATTTTTGTCAGTAATTATATAACATTTATTACCCTTAATATTTTCTATAAAACCTAAGCTATCTTCTCCATAAATTATATTTGGACTATAGAAATACCACATATTTTATCCCCAATAAAATTAGTATAAATATTTTGAGAATATTACTTAAATATTAATAAAATTTAACTTTCTTTGAAAAATCCATTCTAATAAAAAAAATAAAATTAGAAAATATTTATAAAAATTCAAATTCGAAGTGCCCTAGACTGTTCACAATTTCTATAGCGGCTTTAGTATGACGCATTAATTTTGCCATGTCACCTTCAAGTCTTAATTTACCAGCCATTATAGCTCTTATTGGATCAATTTCTTTTTTCGTAACAGCAACAAAGTTGTCATAAGGTCCAGCCAGAGTGTATTCTGTTTCTATTTCTTCACTTTCTGGTACTAGTCTAGTTCCTGTACATTCTCCATGATGTAATCCGATAAATACTCTAACTTCGTGATCTAAATTACCGCTAGGTTCTATAAGAAGAAGCATATCCCCTTCCCAAGTAAGTGCTGATGGTTTATAATCTGGATTTTCATTTATAGCTTTACCAAAAGCTTCAACCCATTCTTCTGATAAAATTTTCATTCATATCACTTCAGTCTTTCTTCACAATTTTTTAATATTTAATTATAAAAATTGAATTTAAGATTTCAATTTTTTTAAATTAGATTAAAGTTAAATCAATATGTATGTCAGTTAAAGGGTATGAAACACAAGGATGAATATAACCATAGTCTTGATCAATTTCTCTCATTGTCACTTCTGGGAGTATAAAAATTTTTCCAGCCACAAGTTTAGTTCTACACAACGCACATGCTCCTGAGCGGCACCCATTATTAATTGTTATGCCTAAATTCTTTTCTCGCTCAAGACTATTTAATATTGGTTCAACACATAACGCTTCAAATGTCTCTTTGATTTTTTTTCCTTGATATAAAAATTCTATAGTAATATTTACTGTATTTGAAGCACTAATATCTTTTGGCCAACCTATTATTTCTGTGACATCATCAGGGATTCCGTAAGATTCGTAAATTATGCGATGTGTAGAAACGCCTAACTGTTTTATTTGTTCTTTTATGAATGAATACATTGCTCGATTTCCAACTATATAAAAGAACTTGTTTTCAACTGATTTTATTTGATCTAAAATATTGTCTTTTGTAATAAATCCGCAAGCACCATCCCAATTTGGCCCTGGTTCTGACAGAATATATTGAACTCTGATGTTAGAGCGCCTATTAACTAAATCTTCTAGTTCATCTTTAAATAACATATCATCCTTAGACACACATCCGAATATCAACCAGACATTTAAATCTAAATTCCGTTGAGAGATATCTCTTAATAATGAAATGAATGGGGTAATACCAGAACCACCAGCAATAAAAACTAAGTTTTTTCCATGGAAAACACGATTATAATATAATTCCCCTAATGGTTCTGTCGCTTCTAAGATATCTCCAACCTTTATTGTATCAAGTAAATAAATGCTTACAAACCCTCCCTGTTTTCTTTTTACTCCTAATTCATAATAAGCAAGTTGATTTGGAGATGAAACAAGTGAAAAGGGTCTAGAAGTTCTGACACCATTAATTTCCACAGTGAGTCCAATATATTGCCCTGCTCTAAATGGTGCTAATGGTTTATTTTGCCTTGTTGAAACAAAACGGAATAATTTAGTATCCTTAGAAAGTTCTTGGATGTCTGTAACTTGTAATATTTGCTTTTCTGGATGAATACGATCACATAGATTTTCTAATCCATCAAAATACCAAGGAATTGGTTCAACTTCATCTCGCCATTTTTTTAATTTCTCAAGTTTTTGATATTTCTTAACATCATTCATAATCTCTTTTTCCATTTATTACCACCTCCCTTCTTTATCATCTCTTAAATACATTCCTGCAGCAATCCTCCCACTAAGAATACTTGTAGAGAATCCACCT
>JABXKB010000051.1 GCA_013375485.1 Promethearchaeota archaeon
CCATAATCACTTAAAAAAATAGTAAGATTTCTTATACCTTCTTCTAAAATTGTAAGGTTAACGTTGATTTCATTTATATAACTTGAATCTTGATATACAAAGTAATTAACAGCTCCGTCAGATTTAGTCCAAAAGAGGTTGAAATTACCCTCATTATCTGGACTATCTGCATCACTAGATAGGTCAAAGGCACTAGGAATTATAGGTTCTTCTTCTACAATTGAATTGAAATTCAATAATTTACTTAATTTAATTTAGCGCTTTCTCAAATAATATAACACCAAAACGCTCATCTTTATGATATTTAAATCCCATTTCTTTAATGAGTTCCACTACATCAGATCTACAAAAAACCTCAAAAATTTTAACTTCTTTAGATTCAAGTTCTTTCTGAATTGAATATTGAATTAAATCCCATGCTGCTTTTGATTTTCCATAAACTATCATCCACACTTCTTTCTCTGATGGAAGCTCATGATCATGAGATCCTCCAAACTCAACTTTTTGTAAAATTGCATCTCTATTGTATATCCATGAGCCATGCTCATCTGTTACATATTTTAAAGGAATATAAGACCAGCCAATACAGATCTCATCTCCGGGACCGATATCAAATTTTGTATAGATTTCCTGTAAATCCTTAACTGTAAGTTTATCAACCTTAGGAGCTATTTTCAGGGGTAATTTAATATCAGTAGAATTTACCATGACAAGATCCATACATTTTTTACGTTTAAAACCATAATATTTTGCAAGAGAAATTGATGCTAGGTTATCAGATGCCGTATCATATTGAGCTACTTTTGCTCCTGATTTAACAGCATATTCTACAGCATAACCCAATTGTAATTTACCAACACCTTGGCCTTGATATGAAACTTTAATTCTCCCTCCTTCTAGCCAAGCAATTTCTTTATCATATAGTTTCACTCTTCCAAATCCGATCAATTCCGTTTTATTTTCATCTTTAAAAGTCCCATAATTCATGCAATCCTTCTCTTGGAGCCACTGCTTGATAATATACGGAATGTAATCATCCCCCTCCCAAATGTCTTTACTAATCTCTTTTACAGCTGGAATGTCTTCAAGTGTTAATTCTCGGAAATAAACTTTCATGCAAATCGTTTCAAAATCATTAATCAATTAATCTTAGTAAATCAAGACCAATTGTAAAATTTATCTTTTATAATATTTCCTCTAAAAATAGATAATTAATTTTAAATATAGATCTGACAATAAGAATACTATTGAAACTAGTTAAATCTGATTAAATAAATTCTAATTTGATTAAAAATGACAGAAAAAATGATGGAAAGTAGTCCTTATTCAGAAAAAATTTGGTTAAAATCGTATGATAAACATGCAAAACCCGAGATCGATATTGAAGTTTATTCCTTAGCTGAAATGTTTAGAAGGATTGTAAATAAATTTCCTGATAGTTTATGTTATGATTTTCAAGGATCACGAGCAACCTTTCAAGAAACTGAAAAATATGTTACTAGTTTTGCAAATTGCCTTCTTGAGAATGGATTAGAAAAAGGTGATAGAGTTGCCATAAATTTACCGAATGTTCCTCAATTTATTGTAGCAATGTTTGGTACTTTTTATGCAGGATGTGCTGTTACAGGGATGAATTTTCTTTTGCAACCAAATGAAATAGTATATCAACTAAAGGATTGCGGAGCAAAAGCGATTATTACTTTGGATTCCTTTTATGAAGAAAAAGTTCGAAAAGCATTACAAACAGGTACAACTGATGTAAAGATTGTCATTACTACTAATGCATCGGATGTATTGGATCTGGAACCTGCAATGAAAGAACAACTAATTAAGATTGGAAAAATTCCAGTTGGAAAAGTTGAACCTCTTGAGGGATTAAAATATTATACATATAATGAAATTTTAGAAAAATATTCAAATGAAAAGCCACCAGATGTTATAATAGATCCTGATGATGTATTATTACTACAATATACTGGTGGAACAACTGGACCCCCCAAAGGAGCAATATTAACTCATAGAAACTTAATATCCTTATTACAAATAATAGAACATTGGTTTGAGCCAGGTGTGAATCCTGGAAATGCGGTTTATATCTCTGGATTCCCTTTTTTTCATTTAGCTGGGCTTCAATTTTGCCTTCAAACTACATTTTTAGGAGCTACACAAATTTTAGTTCCAGACCCGAGAGATACAAATTATATGATAAGCAAAATAAAAGAATATGAGGATAAAATTTCACTTTTTTATAATGTACCTACGCTGTATCTTCTTCTATTAAAAAATCGAAGGTTTAAAAAATTAAGTTTAAGTGATGTTCAAGGTTACATTTCTGGAGCTGCTCCTTTTCCTACAGAAAATATTAAAGAATTTGAAGAGGTAGTTGGGAAAGGAAAGGTTATAGAAGCATATGGAATGACTGAGAATAGCCCAGGAGTTACGATGAATCCTTTTCTCGGACCCAAGAAAATTGGAACAGTTGGTGTCCCTTTACCAAACACAGAAGTTAAACTTGTGGATGTTTCTAACCAGGAGATAGAAGTTCCTATTGGTACTGCTGGTGAGATCGTAATAAGAGGACCTCAAACTTTTCAAGGTTATTGGAATAAGCCTAAAGAAACTGAAAATGCTCTTAGAGATGGATGGTTTTATTCTGGAGATGTTGGTGTTATGGATGAGGATGGTTATATCACGATCGTTGATAGAACAAAAGATATGATTATTGTAAGTGGCTATAAAGTTTTTAGTGTTGAAGTAGATGACAAAATGAATAAACACCATGCTATAGAACTTTGTTCATCAGTAGGTGTTCCAGATCCAGATCGTCCCGGTTCAGAAATGGTGAAATTATATGTCTTATTAAAACAAGGATATGAAGCATCTGAAGAAACTAAAGCAGACATACTTAAGTTTGCTCAAGAAAATTTGGCAAAATATAAAGTACCAAGATATATTGAAATTCTAAAAGAAATGCCACTCACATCAATAGGGAAAGTAGATAAAAAATTATTGAGAACCAAATAAAATATTTAATACTTTTTTTTAATTTTATTCTCAAAATTGTTCTTAGAAAATCGTCTGTAAAGGCTATAATGCATAAAAAATGCTAATATATAATGAGCAATAATGCATGAAATAAATCCAAAGACAAAAATAATATATCCAAGATATAAATCCATTAAGAAAGGATAAATCAGATTGATGAATAATAATTTTACATTCTTAAATGAAAACCAGATGTGAATGTGATAAAGAGAAAAAGCTGTGCTTGAAATGAGAATGGTTAAATAATAATCTAAATTCAACAAAGAATTAAATACTCCAATAGAATAATATCGAAAAATTAATTCTTCCATTATCATTGTAATTGAAAAGAAAATCAATACAGTTACTCTATTGGTTTTATAAATCAAAACATTTATCACATCATGATTCTTAATTAAATCAAAAAGTTGACTATTGTAACCAAAAATTTCCATTAAAATTCCAATTATTAGAAGAGTGAACATACCTAAAATTAAAATTAAGATTGAGGTGAAATTGGGTCTTCTCATTAAAAAATATTCAAAAAAAACACCAAAAAATATTGGAATTATTAAAAATATTGATACAATGCAAATGATAATGTATTTCTTAATGTTTTTCACAATTTTACAAACCTAATCAATAATAGAGGGAAGTTTAACGGGGATAATCATTTTTAGAGCCCATAAGTGTAGTTGTTTCCTCTATCCATTGAGATAAATCTTTATCTACTCTACAATATGTGACTATTTTGTCTATGTCTCTTAATTTTGAGAAGGAACACTCTACGATTACATCCCAACCGCCATAAATCGGAGTAGCATATGTTATTTTCCAATCCTCATCTGGTTCAGTAGATTTTAAATTAGTTAATTTTTCCACAACTTTCCACTCGGTACCAATTGCCTTTAAGCGAATTAGTATGTAACCTCTATAATAGATATTTAACACCCTTCTCTTTCATATTATTAGAATCTGTATTACTGCTCCAATAGTTTAACTTTAATTTAGATTGAAATATATTTAAGTAATAAAACGTGTCTATTATAAATTGTTCTAATATAAAAATAATGGGATATTACTGAAATGTTAGATTTATATAATAAATTAGAGAAGATTGTTAATGCTAAATATATTTCTAATGATATTTATGTTCGTCATGCTTATTCTCGAAATGTAGATCTTGTTTTACAAGGTGTTCCAGATATTGTAATAAGACCAAAGGATGCAGAAGAAATCTCAGAAATTCTAAAGGTTGCTAATGAAGAAAATATAGCTGTTATTCCACGTGGAGCTGGTATTTGTGAGTTTGGAGGTAGTAAACCAATTGGAGATAATGGAATTGTATTAGATTTGAAAAGAATGAACAAAATTCTAAATTTAGATGAGGAAAATCTTATAGTAACTGTTGAAGCAGGGATTTCTTGGGGGAAATTAAATGAATATCTTTGCCATTATGGTCTTTATACTGGTTGTATGGGACCCGGTTCTGGTATGAGTGCGTCTATAGGTGGAGGTATTTCTCATCATTCAGTAGGAGGTGGCGGATGTGCCAAATATGGCGCCTGTACTAATCAGTTAGTTTCATTAGAAGTTGTTTTACCTACGGGTGAAATTATTGAAACAGGATCTCAAGCAAATCGATTTTCAAAAATTCCATTCAACAGATTTGGTAATGGTCCAGATTTAGCTGGGATTTTTTGTGGGGATAATGGTATCTTTGGCGTAAAAGCCAAAATTTCATTGCAAGTATTTCCAAAACCTGAATTTGCTGATTATAAGACTTTTTTGATGCCACGAAAATCTGCTGAGACAGCGGCTCAAATAATGGCTGATATTAGAAATAAGGGAATCGATGTTTATGATGCAATGTTCATTCCAGATGTTGTAATTGGTGTAGGATCCCCACAAGGATTATTTCCCTTATGGGATCATATAAAAAAGAAACGAGGTATATTTTTTTACACAATAGAAGCAAATTCAGAAATCGAGTTAAAGGAGAAAACTAAACAAATAGACAGTATCATTTCAAACACGAAATCGGAATATCTTGGTCCAGAAATTTCAAATGGAAACATAGCTAAGTGGCATTATAAGGAGCAAGGTCATTGGCAGTTTTATCATAATTTATGGGGGATGTTCCCTTCTATGCAACCATTAACAGCTGAATGTTTTTGTACAATTAATGCATTTCCCGAAATTCTGCGAGATATTGATCAATGGGATCTTGAACATAATGAGGATATGCAAAAAATCTTTAATATTACTAAAATTCGTCCAATTTCGGGAAGTGGTCCTGTAGTTCTAATTGATGGAACTAATGTAGAAATTACTGCTGGTTTTGTCAGTTTTTGGGGATACTATGAAGATGAATTTCATGAAATCATTGAAGAAACGAATTTAAAGCTTTGGAAATCATTACTTGAAAGATTAATTAAACATGGTACACAGTGGTATATGATGGGTGATTTTATGTCTCGTTTAATGGTAGATATTGGTGCTTATTCAGCAGAATTTTATAATTTAATGAAATCAATTAAAAAAAGATTAGATCCTAAAATGATTTTAAGTAGAGGAAAATTCAACTTTTGGGGTGAAAAATAAAAGTGAGTGAATTAAAAAACTTAAAAAAAGAATGGAAGGCTATAATGAGTTGTATGGGCTGTGGAGATTGCGGGTATGCTATTAGACCTGCAGTTGGAAGATACTTAACATGCCCAGTTAAAGAAGCAAAGGAAGAAGAAGGATTTGAAATATATTTTTCAAGAGGACGTATGAATGTTTTAAAGAGTATTTTAGAAGGCCAAATACCTTTGAGTAAAGAACTCGCAGAATGGGTATATCAATGTTCTGAATGTGGAAATTGCACTGAAGTTTGTCATATGTCTCAGAATCAATATATTGTTCTTCCCACCTGTAATTGGATCGATCATGTTAAAGTATGGGAAGCATTAAGAAAAGATTTGGTTGAGGCTGGTTTTGCTCCACTTGAGAGACATAGTAATCTAATTGAATATATGGATAATGATAAAATTAAAAATCCTTATGGGGAGGAGAAAAATAAAAAGTTTGATTGGATAGAACAATTTCCTGAAATCAAAGATCAAGGTGAATTAATGTTTTTTGGTGGCTGTACAATGCCTTTAAGGCAAGTAGATACTCTAAGAAGTATGATGAAGATTTTAAAAGTTGCAGGTAAAGAAATCGCAATGACTAAAGAAGAATGGTGTTGTGGGTCTATTGCATTACGTATTGGTGATGATAAATCTTTAACTGACATAATTAAACATAATATTACAGAATTTGAAAAAAAAGGTACTAAAACATTATTTACAGCATGTGCAGGATGTTATAGAACTTGGAAGAAAGATTATCCTGAATTATTAGGTGAAGAATTACCATTTGAAGTTAAACACATTACAGAAATATTAGTAGATTTACTTAATGATAACCAAATCCCTTTTAAAGAGAAAGAACAAGAAGAAGTAAAAGTAACTTACCATGATCCTTGCCATCTAGGACGGCATATGAACCTTTATGACATCCCTCGTGAAGTTATTTCAAAAATTCCAGGAATTAATCTAATTGAAATGAAAAGAACTAAGAATAATGCTTGGTGTTGCGGAGCAGGAGGTGGAGTAAAGAGCCAATTTCCAGATTTGGCGTTCAAAATCTCAGAAGAACGAATAAAAGAAGCAATTGAGACAGGTGCTCAAATATTGACGACAAGTTGTCCATTTTGTATTGGCAATTTGAGTGATGCTTATGAGGAAATGGATGATACTATTAAAAAAAGCATTACAATTGTTGATATAATTGATCTAATTGCTTCTAAACTATAATTTATTCTAGAGGTTCAAAATGTCAAAATTATACCAAAAATTAGAAAGAATTGTTTCTGAAAAAAGAATATCAAATAATTTGTATGTTCGTCACGCTTATTCTAGGAATGTTTCTTCTAATCTTCAAGGGGTCCCTGATCTTGTTATACGACCAAATAGTACAGAAGAAATTTCTGAAATTTTAAAAATCGCCAATGAAGAAAATATACCTGTTATTCCTCGGGGTGGAGGAGATTGCGAATTTGGAGGGAGTAAACCTATAGGAGATACTGGTATTGTTTTAGATACTAAAAGCATGAATAGTATCTTGAATTTGGATGAGGAAAATTTAATCGTTAATGTCGAAGCGGGAATTTCTTGGGGTAAATTAAATGAATATCTATGCCATTACGGGCTTTACACTGGATGTTTGGGACCGGGATCTGGAATGACTTCATCAATAGGAGGGGGAATCTCGCATCATTCAGTAGGGGGAGGTGGATGCGCCAAATATGGTGCATGTACTAATCAATTGGTTTCTTTAGAAGTAGTTTTACCTACAGGAGAAATTATCACTACTGGATCTCAAGCAAATATATATTCAAAATATCCCTTTAATAGATTTGGAAATGGTCCTGATTTAACTAGCTTATTTTGTGGGGACAATGGGATTTTTGGTGTAAAGACAATAGTTTCTTTACAAGTATTTCCAAAACCAGAATTCGCAAGCTATAAAACATTTTTAATGCCAAGAAAATCACTTGAAATTTCAGCTCAAATAATGAGTGAAATTAGACAGAAAGGAATTGCTGTTTATGATACAATGTACTTTATGGATTTAGTTGTATCTTTAGGAATTGAGTATGGCATGTTTCCTATGTGGGAACATTTAAAGAGAAAAAGGGGTATAATTTTTTACACAATTGAAGCGATTTCAGAAGCAGAATTAGATAGTAAAGTTAGGCAACTAGATAATATAATACTAAATAAAAAAGCTGAAGAATTTGGATCCGAAATTTCGGATGGGAACATTGCTAAATGGCATTATGAAGAACAAGGTCATTGGTTAATTGCACATAATTTATGGGGGTTAGTACCTGGATTTGATCCTGTAGATGCAGAATGTAAAGTCCCTATTAATGCGTATCCTAAGATTATGAGAGACCTAGATCAATGGGATTTGGAACACTCTGAAGATATGCAAGAAATTCTAAGGATTACTGGTATGAGACCGGTTACTGGTAGTGGTCCAATTATAATGGTTAAGAACAACAATGTGGAGTTAACATGTGGATTTTCTAGTTTTACAAGCTATTATAACGGTGAAAAGCATATTATAATTGAAGAAATTAATATTAAATTATGGAAATCTCTTTTAAAGAGGTTAGTCAAACATGGAGCCATGTTTTATATGCAAGGGGACATACTTAGTAGACTTATGGCTGATATTGGAGGTTATCAAAAAGAGTACTATGAACTGATGAAAGCCATTAAAAAGGCTATTGATCCTAAACATATTTTAAGCAGGGGAAAATACAATTTTTGGGGGGATGATACTGATAACTAAATTATATTTGATATATACCCAAAATTCTTAATCAAATAATTTAAATTTCGAAAATAAGAATCAAAATTAGGAATTAAAAAATAAAGGATATATTCGACTTAAAATAAGGCTTTATCCTTTCCTTTTAATCAAGTTTAAATATTTCAATTTTTATTTGTTTATAAAAAATCGCTATTTTTATTTTTATAAAAATAGATTGGAGTAACTACCTAATGACGACAAAAATTACATTTGTAGGCATGCCAGAGGTCGGAAAAACAACAATAAAAAAAGTCATATTTGAGGGAGAAGATCCGAATAAATTAGTTCTTTTTCCACTTGAAGCCTCAGTAAGGATTGATTATTCTGTTCATGAATTTATGGATTCTAAAATTGTTTTAATAGACACACCAGGACAATCTTTATCAGATTTACTAAAAGATGAAGAAAAGCAAAGAAAGTCTTTTGAAAATGCTAATGCGATAATTTATATTTTCGATTATCCAACTTACATAGAAAACTCAGAAGATATAATTAATGACATTAGAAGTATTTATAATATTAATAAAAAGCATGAATTTGGGGCTAAGATCATTTTATTTTTACATAAAGTTGATCTTATAATAGCTAAAAAAATTGGTTTTAAACTCGCTATTGTTAAAAAACAGATTAATAAATTGTTAAGTCTACCTGAGGAATTATCTATTCATTTCACGAGTCTACATCCTAACTTAATATATACGATTTATAATGCTTTATCTGACACAGTTGGGACTTTTTCAGAAGAAATATCAAATTTAAAGGATTTAATTAAAAAATTAATCAAGAATTTATCTAAAACAATTAGTTTGGTATCTAACAAAGAAGACAATCTAATAATCCAATTAATGTCAGATGATTTTGATACATCTATCCTTTTTTCTCTCTATGAAAAAATTTATAAACTAAGTAGTTCGCCAGACGATCTTTTATCTAAGAGCAATTTAATTATATTAGATTCAAAGATTTTACATGCAGTAAGTGCAAATATCTCCGTTTTTAATGCAAATTTTAAAAACATAACATTTTTATCTGAAACACTAGAAAGAAATGAATTAGATCACCTGATTGGAGAAATTAAAGAAATTTTAAATTGAATCAGAGATAAAGGATTAAATATACTATTATTTTTTCTATTAGGATTTTCTGACGATTTCGAAATGATTAGGCTAAATATATAAAATGATTAGATTTGTTGCAGATCTTTTAAAGTAAAACCCAAATATTGCCATTATTAGAAATTTTATTTGATTGATAATTTTTGAGATATATAGGAGAAATTATATTAGATTAAGGAATCCTTTAAGATGTTATTAAGCTTTTCAATAAACTCCGCAACGATTATATTAAATTAGGAGATCAAGAACAAACTAATGAATTTAAAAATAAAGCTTATAAAATAAGAAACTTTATGGATTAAGTCTAAATAAATTTTCTTAAATTACTTTTGTTGTTATTAATATTGGAATTAAACAAGAATCTATTAACGGAAATCTATCATTTTACTCAAGTTTAAATACATTCATTTTTATTTGAATATAAAAAATACTTGTTTTTCTTATTAAAAAATAAAGTTATAGAAATAATAAGATGGAGAACTATGATAACTAAACGTGTTGCCTTTGTTGGTAAACCAGAAGTAGGTAAAACTACAATTAAGAAAGTAATCTTTGAAGGGGAAGATCCTAATGAATTAGTTCTTTTCCCTCTTGAAGCAACCATAGGAATAAAATATTCTGTACATGAATTTATGGATATGAAAATAAGTTTATTAGATACTCCCGGCCAATCTTTACCAATCCTATTACAAGATGAAGAAAAACAAATTGCATCATTTGAAAATACTGGAGCAATAATTTATATTTTTGATTATCCAACTTGGATTACTGATTCTCAAGATATTATCGATGATATTCAGACTCTTTACACCATTAATAAAAAACGTGATTTTGGATCGAAAATCGTATTATTTCTCCACAAAGTTGATCTCTTAATAGATAAAAAGATTGGGAGTAGGCTTGATCTGATCGGAAAACAAATAAATAAACAATTAGATTTACCCGAAGATTTTCCGATATATTTCACTAGCTTACACCCAAATTTGATCTACACCATCTATAATGCGATATCAGATACATTTAGTAATTTTTCAAAAGATACTTCAAAATTGAAAGAAATTGTAAAGAAAACGATAAAAAATTCATCTAAAACGATTTGCTTCGTTTCTAATAAAGAAGGTAACTTAATTATTCAATCTTCTAGTCCAGATTTTGATACAACTACTCTCTATTATTTATATGAGAAGATCTATCAATCTAGTAAAGCCACAGAGCAACCTATTTCAAACAGCAAGTTTATAAACGCAGGATCTAAATTATTATGTATGTTAATAGAGGATATTGGTAAATTTCATCCTAATTTTAAGAATCTGTTATTTTTCTCCGAAACATTAGGAGAAAATAACTTAAATGAATTTGCTAATGAAATTGAGAAAGATCTAGGTCAAATCTACATTTAATTGAAAAATAATTGAGAAATAAAACATGTTACGACAAATTTATATAATTTTAAATGATAAAATAATATATCAAAGAAATTATGCTAAAGGTTTAGATGAATCTCTCTTCTCAAATATATTATTGAATATTAAGAAATCAGCTTTTTCTAAATTTGCCGAAGAAACCGCATCATATGAGTTTTTTAATTATAAACTTTCATATATTGTAGAGAAAAGTTTGAACTTAATTCTCCTTTTTGTAACCGGCTTAGGGGATGATATTAAGAATATTAAACCTCAATTGCAGAATTTTAAAAAAGAATTCATAGATTATTTTGGTGATAGCATAACTACTGATAGCCCAACAATAATCCCCGATGTTCTTAACCCTATAATTGATACAATTCATAGAAATTTAAAACCCAAAATATCTATTGTAGGTTTTTCTGGAGTAGGGAAAACAACAACTACTAAACTTATAAAATCCGAAGAAATTCCCATGCAGCATATTCCTACTATTACAGGCGAGGTTGCAACTATTAAAATTGGTAAATTACACTTCTTTCTCTGGGATTTTGCAGGACAAGATCAATTTGATTTTCTTTGGGAGAAATTTATAAGGGGTAGCGATGCTGTTCTCTTAATGACGGATTCAACACTAGAAAACCTTGAAAAAAGTAAATACTTCTTTGAGTTAGTAAATAAAGTAATACCTTACGCTCGTTTAGCAGTTATCGCAAACAAGCAAGATCTCCCAGAAGCAATGAAGATTGAGGATATTGAGAGGCTGATGGGACAAAAAACATATTCCATGATTGCTATTGACCCCAATAATCGACCAAAAATGATCCTTATTATAGCAGATCTTTTAGATATGGATACAAAAGTATCACCATTACTTAAACCTATTTATGAAAGAGATTTATTAATGGATAAAGCACAAGAAGCTTTAGAACAAGGAGAGTTTAACCAAGCAGTAGAATTTTTTGAACAAATAAGTAATATATGCTTAGAACTTGGAGATGACTCTCTTTCAATAGAACTCCAAGAAAAAGCTGATAAAATAAGAAGCATTTTAGGATAGTTACCAGGCCCTTGTAAGATTTTGGAGAAACGCTAAGACTTCATTCTTTCCAATAGGCACAATATCTGAACGAAAAATTATCTTGTTTTCCTTATATGGGATTATAAACTTCATTACAACAGATTCTTTTTTCTCCAAAGCTTTTTCTATATTAACCAAGGCTTCTTCTGCAATTTCTTTTGGTAATATCTCATAAACACTTCTTCCGATGAAATAACTAGTAGAGGACGCGATTTCAAATATTTTCTCTATTTTTCGATCTAGTTGAGCATCCATTAAAATACCATCTAATGATATTCGAAAAATAGAGAATGGAATATGCTTAATAAGAATTGAATTCTTTGCTTCACTTTGTTTTAAATCTTCTTGATTTTTGAGTTTATCTATTGCTGTTCCTATCTCTAAAGTAATTGAAATAATTAATTCCATTTCTTCAGCAGAAATCCTTTTTTGATCATTTAAAATCATATTAACTGATCCAATAATTTCAAATTTTGAAAATAATGGGATCACTGCTCCAGAAATGGAATCATATCCTTTAAAAAATTGTCTTATGACACCTGGAAAATTCTCATTAAAAAGTGCTACTCCTTGCGAAAAAACAGTTCCATATGGATTCTTGTTAATATCTATATTATTATTATTTTCAAAAAAGAATTCTGGAAGCCCTTTATGAGCTTTGATTGATGCTATATTTTGGATTTTGTTTACTAAGTATATACAACACCCTTTAAGGTTTAGAAAGTCAATAATTGAATTCAATGTTTTGTTAAGTAGATCAGATAAATTAGTTGCTTGATTTGCAATACTAATAAAATTATTTAGTGTATCTATTTTCTTAGCATGTTCCTTAAGTTTTTCCTCAATCGAATACACATCAGTAAAATCATGAAAAAGATATTGTATATAAAATTCCTCTCCTAACTTTATCTCATTAACACTAACTTCTAGATATAAAAGAGTACCAGTTGATTTCCTCTTTCTTGAAATTATTGGTGGTGGCTGCTCTATTAGATGTTTAATCATATTAGGATCAACTAGACCCTCATCGAATAAATCAAGTTGCAACGCTTCAATTCCAATAATTTCATCTCTTGTTTTTTCCATTAATCTTTCTGCTTCTAAATTTACATCAATAATAACTCCTGTATCGCGATTTATAATGAATATTGCATCTCTAGCTGCCTGAAATAAAGCCTGGTAACGATGTTCTGCCATTTCTAGAGTTTTAATAACAGGTTTGATTGACTCAAAATAGGAGAAAAAGAAATTTTGAATTTCTTTTAGTTTGTTGGTGTCAGCTTTATGATCTTTAGGTTCATAATCAAAGGCTAGGTAAGCATCTTCAAAGTTGATAAGATAGTTAGCGAAACCTTTAAGAAGTTTATTTGCAAGAATTAAACTTATCTGAGTTTTAACATCTGTTAATATTGAGATTAGAAAACTCTCATATCCTCCTCGGGCAAACTTATTGGGTTGTTTGAAGAATAAATTAGCTGTTTTAATTTCTTTGAAGATATGAATAAACACACCTTTTGTTGGGAGCTCTATTAATGAAGGAATATCTTGAATGATTTCAGTTTTTAATGATTTTGGCGCTTTCAAAAAAATACTTGGTCCAAAAAGAGGATCAAAACGTACAAGCAGTAATCCAATCAAAAAATTTCACGAATTTATTGTTATAATCACGACTTTTTAATAATAATAGAATTATAAAAATTTATTGTTATATAATTATTTTAAAAAGGTGCTTACAGTAAGTTGTCTTATTAAATTTTAACGCTTAATGGAAAACTAAATTATTGTGGTCGAGGATTTTAATTTAATTTAATTGTTACTATTTTAAGACAATTAATCTCCCACTGTAATTTTTAGGGAAATATTCTAAAAGGATTATTTTTTTTCATTATCATGGAGGATTTGAATATATATCTACAACCAACTGAATTTTTTGATTTTAATAAAAAACCTGTGAGCAGGAAAGCTATTGAAATTACAAATAGTTTAACAACCGATAAAGAAAAGGCTATTGCGTTATTTTATTGGGTAAGAGATGAAATTAAATATAATATGTTGACATATGTACCTAATGTAAGAGCTAATTTTAGGGCTAGTGTAACCTTACGACGAATGAATGGCTTTTGTGTTTCTAAATCCATTCTTTTATCATCCTTTGCTAGAGCCATTGGAATCCCTGCCCGTATTCATTTAATAGACTTAATTAATCACTTAATTTCTCAGAAAGTGATCGATTTTATGGGAACTAAAGTCATGTATGTGCATGGCTATAGTGAATTCTATTTAAACGATAAATGGGTTAAATTGACACCATCTTTTGATCCTAAAACTGCAATAAAAGGAAAATTCCTTCCAATGGTTGAATTTGATGGTGAAAATGACGCGGTCTTTCCTAAATATGACAATAAAGGTAATCAGTTTGGAGAATATTTAGCAGATAGAGGAGTACATGCCGATCTACCACTTGAAGATATTGATAAAATTTTTGAAGAGAAATATCCCTCGTATGCTAATTATAAACAAGGTGGCCATTTCAAACAAATAAAAGAAAAAACCTTAACTTATAAAAAGTAAAATGAAATCTTAACTAAAATAACTCTCTTTTAATCCTAATTCTCGTAAATATATTTTATATTTTCCCAATTTGCCGCCATAATTACCCGTAGAAATTTTAATTAGCCCGTCTATATTAATTATCCCTTCAATAACTTTTAACATTGTCTTTTCAATTGTTTCAAGATCTAAAGCGTTAAATACTATTTCAGGAATAGAATAAATTCCATCTGGTACCTTGAACTCTTCAACTGGTATTTTTTGTTTTAATTTAGGACAATATAGATGATTTGTTGTGGGGCCAATTTCAGGAAACTTCGTGTTAATTTTAGATCCTGCCGAACACACACCAAAAATATTACAAACATTATCTATTTCTGCAATTATTTTAACAGCTTCTCTTCCTACTTTAATTCCAGAATCAATGGAGTCACAGAATAACCATAATTTTCTCCCATTACACCCTTATCGTAAGAGACTTCTTCTTCGACTAAGAAATCATGCCCCATCATAATAGAAACTGAAATCAATTTTCTTTCAAATCTAGATATAATTTCCTCATAGCCATCCCCACAATGCCCAACATTTCCCATCATTTTAAATTTCAGTTCAGTTTTGTATGGATAATAATCGAAAACAACAGTAGTTGGAATGACTAAAATTCCTTGTCTCATTCGTCTGCCTAACTGTTCATAAAACTTTGCTGTAGCCTTTTTTCCTGTTCCATTAACCCATAATTGGATAATAGCACCAAATCTCCCATCAATAGTCTCTTTCTCGGTCAAACCATCTAACAATACCTCCTTCAGCGTCTCCAAATACTGTGGATGGTAACACTGTAAAGTTATTAACCGCATTGTTTAGAAACTCGGCATCCTGAGCAGTTACCATTAATTGACAACATATACCCTCAAAAGCCTCGCAATAAGTATCTTCTATAATCGCCATACTTATCACATATAGATTATTACTGAAAAGATAAATACTTATTATTATCCTATTTACTTATTAAGTCTAAAAAATTTAATAAAATACTAAAATAAATTTATCAGAGAATTAATAAAATGCCAAGAGCAATAATATTATATGAAATCGATTCTTCATTTGGACCCAATATTATCGCAGAATATTATTTAAAGCAAGATGATAAAATTCTTCCCGCCATTTTAAAGGAATTTTCAGATAAACATGTTAAGAAAGAATTATTTGACGCTACAATCTTTAAAGATGATAATCGTTATTTTTCAAAAAAAATTAATGCGGAATCTCTAAATAAAGATAATCTTTATCTTAGCTTTATATTACAAGAGGGAGAAGATATAGTCTCTCTAAAAAGCATCTTTGAAAATATAGAGGAAAAAACGGTCCAAAATTTTACTAATGATAAAAATAAGATGAACGAATTTCTACAAAATGCATTAAATTCAATTATGAGCTTATTACAGAAACTACAAGAACCAAAAATTGTAAAAGAAACTATTAATGAGAGAACTAAAAAAATGCTTGATGATGGAAAATTAACTGAAGCACGCGAGTTGATAGACATGGGAGAAGACATTCCTGAAAAATTAGCCGCTGAAGTAAAATCAGCAGAAAATTTTTTAAATAACGAGTTTTATAGAAAAGCTAAGAAAAGTTTTTTAAAAGCAGCTGAATTTGCTGACCTCATACAAGAAGAAGAAATTGCCTCATTTCTAAAAAATAAGGGAGAACAAGTAGGGTTATTTCCTGACTTAAAAAAAGAACAGGAAAGTCTAAATAAGCAATTAGAAAAAATTTTTAATGATATAGATATAACTCAATTAAATGCATATAACAACCTCATCGAACCAATAGATAGATTAATTGAGATTTCACATTCATTTGAAGATCATGAGTTAATTAATAATTTAACGAAATTGAAAAATTTTTCTCAAAGAGCCACGCTATTAGTGAAAGACCTGAACGAGTCAGATGAAAAAATAAGAGAATTTATAAAAAGAATTTAATTTTGTAAATTTATTCAAATGATTATTCATCAGATGGAATTTCTTCGGCCTTTGGCACATATTCTCCAATATCCTTAAATATTATTTTACAAATATCCCAACCCTCTTTTGTTGGATATTTTAACGCATTTGCAATTAATTTTTCTCCAATATCATTATTCAATTCTACTCTATGGATATTTGGATTATCTTTTAGAATCATTTCGTATTTAGCACCTCCCGTTCCGGTAGGGACGATTAAGAGTCCTGAATCAATTGCTCTTTCTGCAATAGCATCTTTTAATCTCTTAGCAGCATAATATCCTGCTACACCTGCACTTCTGTCAAAGGTTTTAATAGATGGTATTTCTAATCCCCATTTCTTACCTTCAACTTCGATAGCGGCCGCTAAAGTTTGTGATCTTTTTCCAAGCTTGAATTTATACTCCATTTGTGTCTTGAATTTTTTTCCTTTTTCTTCTCCTACCATATCTATACATTTTAAAGTAGCACCAGCGACAGATTGAGGATTTACCTCGATAGAATATTCTTCTTCTGCTAAAATATCCTCGATCGTCTTCTTAATAACCTCTCTTGGTTTAGAAAAATCTACTACTTCCTCTTCAATTTCTACTCGGGGAGTCGCGCTAGCTACAATATCAACCCCAACTTCCAGTAATTCATTAACAGTCATTTCCTCCATAACTACTTTATCAATGAATCTTCTACAAAGTTTTATAGAATTTCTAGGATTACCTTGTGTTTTCTCAAATATTAGTTCGATTAATTTTTCATTTAATGGAAATAATGGATATAGAGGGGGATTCAGATTATTTTCTTCCCAGAATGCTTCCATGGATTTTGAGAAAAAAATCTTTAAATCATTTAAGCTAAATGGTCTTAATTCTTGTTCAGGCTCCATTCGAGATCTTAATGGTGCATCTGCAATCTCTATAATTCTAGGCCAAATTTCTTTCAGTACAGCAATAGTAATAACTAATCCTTTAACCTCATTATAAAGTCTTTTTAAAATTTCAAGAAATTTCCTTTCAGCAGATTCTCCAAACATTCTATATGGGGACTCCAATTCGTCAAAATAGAGGATAAGCACTTTGTCTAAATACTCTGTAATGATTTTAATCAAAGCGAGGCATACGTCATCCTCTTCGACCACAGAATTTATTCCTAATTCATTTAACTCCTCATCTTGTAAATCTTCGCCGAGAAGCCATCTTTCAGCAAGAGCTTTTTTGTTTTTATCTAATTGGTACGTTACTAATGCTTTAACACAATCAGCAAATACACCCGGAAATTCTCTAATTCCCTTTTGAATAACTTCCTCAATTTTTGGTTTTTGGAAAACACCCTTTTTAATTCCACCCCATTTTCTCATCAATTTCTCAGAAACAATATCAAGCAATCCTGCACCAAGCTCCTCAATAATACAAGTATAAACATGGAGTAAAACTCGTATACTTGCTGGAGGACTTGGAACATATACAATAGTCCAATCAGTAGAAGTAGCTACTTTGCCAGCATCAATTTCTTCTAATTCATCTGCACCTTCTAATTTTTTTCTATTTTCACGTTCTTTATCTTTAAACGAATGATACGCGTGTGTTTTACCTGTACCTGCAGAACCCAAGATAGGAATTAATCGTGAGCTTCGATCCCGATATGTTTGCTGCACAAGTCTATAAACTTCTCTATCTATATGACTTCTTGGACGTGCAATATCAACTTTATCGGGAATATCTCCTCTTGATGCGAAATTTGAAAAAGGTAGAATAGGCGCCTCACGCAAGACATCTAGATACATTTCTTTGTCATCATCGCTTAGTTCAGAATATATTTTAATCTCCTCTCGAGTTTTTAATTACTTTGTTATTATGTAGAATAAATTTATTAATCCAAACATTTTTTTCTAGAATATAAGCTAATTAGTTTTTAGCTGTTATAATATTTAATTAAAAATATTGCCTATTAAATTTAATTGATAATATACGATTAATTTGTATTTGAGAGAGGAACGAATATGCCGAAAAAAAATAGAGATGAAGATGAAGATGAGGATGAAGAAAAAAAGGATCCTTTTGATTTTCATAAATTCTTTGAAGATCCTAACAAGTTTTTCAGTGATCCCAATAAATTTTTAATAGATCCTAATAAAATATTTCAGTCCAAGCAGTTTCGACACATGTTTAAGGACATTTTTGAAAGAATCATGAAAAATTTACCTCCTGAATTTCGAAATCTTTCTCCTGAAGAAATTATGAGGGAATTTTCTAAGAACAAGTCTAAGTTCGGTTTTCCAATAATGTATGGTTTTAATGTTAATCTTGGTCCTGATGGCCCAACTATAGATTCGTTCGGTAATATTAAGGCAAAACCATATTCTGGAGAACCAGAAGTTAAGAAAGCTAGAGAACCAATGACAGAAGTAATTGAACAAGGTGATAATATAATTGTAATATGCGAAATGCCTGGTGTAACGAGGGATGAGATTGAGTTAAAAGCTACTACACGATCCTTAACAATTTCAACAGAATCTAAGGATAAAGGTCGAAACTATTATAAAGAAGTTGAGCTACCTTCACCAATAAA
>JABXKB010000052.1 GCA_013375485.1 Promethearchaeota archaeon
AATTATAATTGATGATAAAATGAGTGAAAATCAATATGATTTAGCGATTATTGGTGGAGGGCCAGGGGGTTATCATGCAGCTATTAGAGCTGCACAATATGGCGCAAAGGTCGCACTAATTGAAAAGGATAAATTGGGGGGTACTTGTCTTAACTGGGGTTGTATTCCTACTAAAGCTTTATATGCTTCCGCTCATCTAGTTGAGAAAATAAAAGAGGCTCATGAATTTGGAATAAATATATCTGAGTATAATTTAGATTTTGCTAAAGCTGTCGAAAGAAAAAATCAAGTAGTAGAAGAACTAGTTGGTGGAATTGAACAATTAGAGAAGGCTTGGAAAAATGATGTGTATAAAGGTCATGGTAAAATTATAGGAGGCGATATTAATAATGGATTTGAGGTCTCAATTGAATGTGAAAATAATGCAGTAATTAAAGCAAAAAGAGTAATTATTGCAACAGGCTCCTCACCTGCTCTAATTCCCGCATTTAATATTGATCATGAACGGATTTTAACAAGCGATGATATTTTACATCCTGATTTTAAAACTGTACCTAAGAGACTTTTAATCATTGGTGCAGGTGTTATTGGTTGTGAATTTGCAAATATTTTTACCAGATTTGGTAGTAAAGTAATTATACTTGAATTTCTTCCCTCTGCAATTGCTACAGAAGAACCTATGATTGTAAAGGTTTTAATGAAAAAGTTTAAAGAATTGGGAATTGAACTATATACTTCGCAAAATGTATTATCTGTAGAAAACACGGGTTCTGGAGTAAAAGCGACAACCTGTGATGCATCAATTCCACGAGATCAAACAGATTCTGCTGAAAAATCTATCTATGAAGCTGATTTATGTCTAGTATCCATTGGACGAGCAAAAATATCAAAAGATCTTGGACTAGAAACACTTGGTATAGAAACTGACCGCGGCGCTATAAAAGTCAATAAAGACACATTAGAAACTTCTGTGAAAGGAATTTATGCAATCGGAGATGTCACAGGAGGACTTATGCTTGCTCATGTAGCCAGCTATGAAGGTGATATCACAGTTGCAAATGCTTTAACCAGTATTGGAGGTTTTCCTGTTAATAATATGAAACCTGATTACACTGTAGTTCCAGCAACAATTTTCACATCCCCAAATATAGGGTCTGTAGGCTATAGAAGAAAAGTTGCTAAAGATATGGGAATGGATGTCTTGATGGGTCAATTTCCCTATCAGTCACTCGGTAAAGCTAAGACATTAGGTGAGGAAGAAGGTTTTATTATGATCCTTGCTGATAAAAAGACTTATAAAATCATTGGAGCGTCTTGCATCGGAGTTGAAGCACCCGAATTAATATCTGAAATTGCTCTAGCAATGCAACACGGTTTGACCCTCCATGATGTCGCAGAGACCATCCATAGCCATCCTACAATATCTGAAATGGTGTTGGAAGGTTCTGAGGCTGTCGTAGGTAAAGCAATCCATAAGAAAGGAAGACCTATTCACCACTAAACTAAAAATAATAATTCCTTTTTTATATCTTATCTTTTTTATATACTCAATAATTTTAATCTAATAATTTGCATTCCTGTAATCCTAAATTGGTCAAACAATAAATCCGTAGAGTAACACTCTTTATTAATTTACCTTTTCTTATAGTTTCAGATTCTTTATATAATGCAATAAAGCCTTTTTTGGCTAATTTCTGAAGATTTTTATTAATAGCATTAACAGATAGTGTAAGATTGAAAGCTAATTCATTTGGAGTAAATTGATAATTTTTGATATATTCCCCTTATATAAAAGAAATATCTATGGTGGTCCTTTTCCGTTAGAACTTCATGTGTAGGAGCTCCAGAAACATGATTACGAAGTTCTAATGGATATCTATTAGCTTCTGAAAATTTCATTAAATCCCTAATTGGAGCAGGTACAGAGTGAGTTTTTGAACTAATAATTAAAAATTATTATGATAATACAGAATTGTAAAAATTAAATATTAGATTATAATCTTTTTTATCACCTTTGAAATCTAATAAAATTAAATGAAAAAAATTGGTGAAAAGTTTGGTATTAATAGTAACCCAACATTGGTGGCCTCATGGGCAATCAGAAAAAGTTGGAAAAGTATATCTTGAGGTAATGAAAAAATTTCCCGATGATAAGTCTATTTCTAAACCCGTCCTACGCTCTGCTATATGGGCGGTTAAAGATGGTATGTTTAGTATGACCGTTAGCGCTATTCAAACAGGAAAAGTGAAAGAATCTATGGACATCGCAATGAAACGATTATTAATGGTGTCAGAGTCCATCGAAGGATTTAAATATGAGATTCATATTGCCTATGACCTCGTAGAAGGTATGCCACTAATAGGATTAACAGCCCCAGAATAATACTTGTGGAACAAAAATTACTGATAAAATAAAACTATAAATTCTTTTTTTTTAATTATAAATTCTTTACTTTATAAGACTTCAAACATCTTTCTCTTAATGTAAGAAAAGTAAGAAAAAAAAAGCTAAAAAATCATAATTAATGGAGTTCCTCTAAACATACGGTTTATGATTCGTCTTACTCCTGAGGTAGCTCGATTAATAAATGTATTATCTTCAGGAATTCTTGGTATGTTATTTGTAATAAAAAGTAGGGGCGTCCTATTCTTCATTAACTTGGGTTTTTTTATACTGGTTCTGATCAAAAGTTATTATTAGTTGAAGAATTTCGACACATTTGATCGATTTTCGTTATTGAATTTATGGTAATTTAACATATAATTCTGTCGTTTTTCCATAAATAACTACTTTCAAAAATTGCAAATGGTTATTATCGCCGATAAATGATCAGTCCCAATATATACTCTTCTGGTTTGCGACGAACGAGTTATGTAAAATGATCATCTTTATATATGAGAATTCACATAATTTACTTGAGGTGAGTAAGTTATAATGAACAGTTCTAAATTGAAAGAAAATGCTGAAAAGAATTTTGAAAATGTAAAGGATGCCATAAAAGGTTTATATGAGATTTTAGATCTTTCCCTGAGTGAGGATGATTTTTATTATGAAGCTGGTAAGGACAATATTACAGCAATTTATAAGAATCTCATCGAGTTATTGTTAAACGAGTATGGGCTTCGTCAACTTTTAAAAAAGATCCAAAACTCGGAAGTAGATTTAAACATCGTGCTAAACGAATATTTGGCTAATGCATAAATGATTTTTCTTTTTTGAATACTTTTTTGATTATTTTTTCAAAATAGACGTTTATTTTATTCTGATACCAGTTCCCTGACTTCATCCGTTGAACACTCACCTTACTCATTGTCCTATTTTTTCAAGGAGATATCAGGGAGCTGACCCTTTTATTACGCATTTGTAGATGATTATTATTTACTTATTACGCCACCATGATAATATAATTTGTATACTTCCTCTCCTTTGAAGAAGATTGTTTCAATACCACTAAAATTGTCAAAATTTCCTTCACTCTTATCAACATATTTAAAATTTCCTTCAGTATAGTTGCTCGGTCCACGATAAGGTCTATCCTCTCTAACTAATCTCATAGCTTTTTGTAAAAACTTATAGACTTCTATTGCTGAAATTTGATATCCTAACACTCCTCCGTAATAGTTCATTCCCCAGATATAATCTCCATTATCAAAAACAACTTCCTCACCAATGAATGGATTGAATCCATAGTATTTATCATGGTATTGAAAGTTTCCTTCTGTATATTCTAGCTCTTTACAACCATCCTGAAGAATTTTTTCACCGCGTTCACCAATACTAGCATAAGTTTCAATTTTAGCTTTAACAAGAAAATTACTCAATTCCATACATATCTTAAAGTTTTGATTTATATAAATTTTATAAAGTGAGAGAAAATCTTCTTTTATACATTTTTTTTCAGTTCCCTCATTTGTTCGATTGAACACTCGCCTCAAACATTGTCCTACAATGAGGTTAAAAAACTCTTATCTCTCTCTTAAATCAGTAGTATTAGAAGTATTATATATACGTTTTTAAATATCAAGACGAATAGGTTAAGGGGATTAATAGTTATGAAATCAATATTTTAAAATACTTAATCATATATTTTTTAGAAAAAGTGGAAAAATAGGATTTTTTAAGCCTATCAGAAAGACTATAAATTCGTATTGAAATGCAAGTGAGATTTTTCTTTAATTTTATCATTTTTGTTTCATAATATCTTCAAATTCTTTTTCTGAGATAAAACCTTTATGTACCAATATATTTCTAATATCTTTTAATAATTTAGGTAGTTTGACAGCATCTAGCATCTGGGTTTCCAATGTTTGATTTCTGGATTCTAAATCTATAAGTTTCTTTTCAGTATTTTTAATTTTTTCCTCATATACCGGTTTAATAGAGTCAATTTCTTCAGACTTCTTAGCTAAATTTTTTTCAGCTAAATCAAGTTTTTCTTGAGTTTTGGAAATTTCTGCTTTTAAATCAGTTTGTAATTTATCCAAATCCCTTTCCTTTGTTGAGAGTTTTAATTCTAAATCATTTATCAATAATTCTAACTCCCTTTTCTTGTCAGCACCCTGGTTTTTTTGATTTTTAAATTGAATTTCTAAACTTGTTATTTTAGTATCTGAATCTTTTAATTTTGTTTCTAACTCGTTGATAATTTGTTGATTATTATTTGAATCATCTTCTAATTTTCTATTTTTTCTCTTTAATTCATCAAGATTTTTGTTAATGACGGGTAATTCCTCTTTTAATTTATCCATTTCTGTTTTGGTTTTTTCAAAATCTTCAGTGACTTTTCTAGCTGTTTCTCTATAATTCATTATACTTTTTTCTAAATCAGTAGTCTTTGCATGGAGATCTAAGAGAAACCTACCTTCCACTTTAAAAATTTTTTCTGGTTCTTCTTCTACTTTAGGCCAATCAATACTAATAGAATTTCACCTCAAAATTATTTAATTATCCATGATTTTTAGAATTTAAAAAATTGATAAAGCTTTTTGATTTTTATAATAAAAATATTCTTAAGATTTAACTATTGTTTTTTATTTTAGTTAATTTTAATCAATTAAAATTTGGATAAATAAATTTAATTAGTATTTATTAATTTACCTCACTTTCAATGCAAAATTTAATGAAGAAAAAGAATAAATATCAAATTATTTGGTTTTCAATCAATTGATAATTTTAGCTGGAAGTTAAAAAAAATCGAATTAAATACAAAATATAACTTGCATTAATGGAAAGGATTATTGATCTATCTAAATTTATGATACATAATTAGAAAGAACATACAAATAAATAATTTCATTAATATGATTCTAATAAGTAGATTAATGTTAATTATTAATATTTATTTATCAAAAATTGTATTATTAAGAAAATTTTTATTAGGTGATTTCATTGGGAAAATTATTTGAAAATTTTGCTGTTTTAGACAAAAAGAACAATATTTTGTTTGAGCGTATAAATGATCAAGAGTTTTGTTCTGAATTCTTTGGACAAGTTTTAGTTGCTTTCAATGCGCTAACTAAACACATAGCAGACGGAGAATTATCAAATATAGAATGGGGAGACAAATTAATAACAATAAAGAAAAAGGAAGAGGTTATATTTTTAGCATGCTGTGACAGTAATGCTAAAGAGGGTAAGGTAAATGAAGAATTAGAGATTGTATCTAAGAGATTTTGTGATATTTATCCAAAAGTCCTGATAGAAGATTTTGAGGGAGATAGAAGTGTATTTTCAAATAGTGAACAGAGGTTCCTTTCAGAAATTAAATATTTAATTGATTAAATTCATTAATATTAAAACTATACTTACCATTTTGAAGATTACTATAAGAAAAAAGTTTTATATGGATAAAAACAATTAGAAAATATTCAAAATTAATAAATAAATTCTTATATAATTAAGGGTATCATTATGGCTTTAGATTGGAATTTCTATTTTAGTTTGTTCTGTTCGATTGGAGGTATAATATTTTTCATTTTTAGTCTACTTATTGTCATTAGAATAAAAGAGTTATTTCCTGCAACAAAATTAGTTAAAAAATGGGTAATAATACAAATATTGATTGTTTTGTTTCTAGGTGGATATATTTTTAACATCATATTTTTAACTCTTGAAATGACGGCAATTACGAACATTATGGTTGCAATTGTTTACATCTTCGGCGGATTATTTGTTTTAATAGTTGTTAATCTTAGTTATAAGACCTATAAAGAAATTCTTATGGGCTCAAGTTCTAAAAAATAAAACAAAAATCGAAAAAAATTATAAATTAAAATATGTCTCCATTACTTGATGAGCTTTGGGTTTTTTCTAAGGCAGGTGTTCCAATAGTTGATTTTTCAAAAGAAAAGAATGTTGACAAAACTTTCTTAGGATTCTTTATTTCTGCGATAAAAACATTCAGTCAAAAAGTTTCAGGAAGAGAATTGAAAGGATTTAATATTGGGAATAACAAGTATACATGTATTCACTGCTTGGAAGATGAACTTGTATTAGTATGTAGATCACCATTAGATGTGAATAAGAAAAAAATTCATAAAATTTGCTCGGTGATAGGTACTATGTTTGAAAAAATGTTTTCAATTGAAGATATTGAAAAGTGGAATGGAGATATATCTTTTTTTGAAGATTTCCAACATAAAATAGATTTATATTTTAGGATGAGCGATATATAAAAACCTTCAATTAAAATTCAATTTGCTTTTTTTTTTTTTATTTATTCTTAAATATTTTTTATCTTGACATTTTTGATACAAAAGATTGAAATAATTGTTTTTTTATATTTAAGGTATCAAATAAGATTATAATATTATATTTTTAAAAACTAAACTATTTCATAAAAGCTATCATGGGATTTGGAAATTTTAACGATGTTCTGAAGAAACTTGCCGATAGAATAGAAGAAAAAGTAAGTAATCTCGCTGCATCAAACCATATATTATTAAATCGCATTGATTTAAAAGGATTTAAAGAGGTTATGGATCAATATATGAAAAATCGTGATCTTTGTAAAAAAACTTTAGAGGTAAAAGGCATATGGCGATTGGATTTGGAGTATGGGCCACAATTTGAAACAAGGTTAAAAACTGAAAGAGCAGGAGAAATCACAATACAAATGGATGAATTAACTCTTTTTGGGGGAGGAGGTACAGCACTCCACCCAATATCTTTATGTATGGCAGGATTTTGTGGATGTTATAGTGCAGCATATGCAAAATGGGCAGCAATGGAAGGGATTGAATTAAAACAGTTAAAGATAAGAGTTAAGGGTGATTTAGATTTCTCTTCAATATTAAATATTGAAGAAAAAATACCCATAGTTGATCATTACCAAATTGAATTATTTATTGAAAGTGACGCCAGTTATGAAGAATTATATAGAATTTCTGAAATTACAAAAAGGCGTTGTTTTTGTTATTATTGTATATCAACCTCAACTATCCCTAAAGTTACTTTAAAAAATGAAGGAAAAGCGTCCCTTAATCATAATGATTCAAATTTAAAAGGTAAAAAAATACTCAATAGAATAAATTTAGAAACATATAAAGATACTGTTGACGTTTTCAAACAAGATCGTTCGTTATGTAAAAGATTTATTGAAGCGGAAGGCCGTTGGAGATTAAATGTACAATATGGACCCCAATTCGAAATTAAATTACCCACAGAAACAGCAGGAGAAATAACAGTTCAAACTGATGAAACTATAATATTAGGTGGTGGTGGAACATCTTTTCATCCTGTAGCACTCTGTATTGCAGGTTTTAGCGGTGATTTTGCTACACACTTTGCAACTTTAGCGGGTTTACACGGCATTGAACTTAAGAAATTAGAAACTCATTCAAAAATGCATATAGATTTAACCACGGGATTTGGTATTCAAGATGGTGTCTCTATGATTGATGATTTCGAAATTGAATTAAAAGTTGAGAGTAATGTTCCAGATGAAGAACTCATAGAAATTCTCGAACTCACCAAAAAAAGAACTTTTTGCCATTATTGCTATTCAACACCTGTTTTTCCAGATGTATTTGTGAGAAAAATTATTTCTAAAGAAGAAAAACAGCTAACTGAAGAACCTGCACATTTACTTGGTAAAAAAGAAGTAACTCCAATAAATTTAATACATATTGATGACCCACATAATATAAAGGTAAAAATTGGGCGAGATATAATTATTAAAGAGTTATAGTTTAATTTGATTTTTCAAGTTCATTATTTTCTTTTCTAAAGTTATCGCTTTTATAGATTTTCCCAATCCAATTAATTTAAGAATTAAAAGTGACTCTTCAGCAGTTTTTAAAGACTTTTCATTATTTAACTGCATAAAATAACATCCAGCAATATTGTTAAGAAAATCTGCCTTTGTTAATAAATCATTAAACATTTCTGCAATTTTTATTCCACTATTAAATGAATTCATAGCATTTGTATAATCCCTTAAATAATAATATGATTTTCCGAGCAAATTGTGAAATTTCATTTCACATCTAAAATCTTTTAATTCTTGGGAGATTTCAATTGCATCTATAAAATATTTTAAGGATTCTATATAGTTTTTTTGATTAAGATATACTTCTCCTACCTTAGATAAGTGCCAAGCTTTTCCTTCTTTATTATTCAATTTTTCATCATATTCCAAAGCCTCTTCGAATTTTTCCAAAGCAATCGAAAAATCTCCAAAATTTTGATAAATTGTTCCAATATTATTCAAGCATATCGCTAAGTTTCTAATATCATTTAATCTTCTGAAAATTTTTTCTGATTGTTGGAAATATTCTAAAGATAAATTAAGATTTTCAAGTTTATGATGAATTGATGCGATATTGTTTGATATAATTGCTTTTTTTTTTAAATCACCCAATTTTTCAGAAATTTTAATTGCTTTATCAGAGAATGATAATGCTTCAGAATAAATTTGCATTTCTTCATATATTTCAATGATGCTATTAATAATTCTAAGTTCTTCTGTGAGATTACCAGTTTCTTCCACTATTTTCATTGCTTCCTTGTATCTTTGCAGTGCCTTAGGAAAATTCTTTATTCTCTCATCAATTTCTCCTAAATTACTTAAATAAATAATTTCTCGATCTTTATAACCTAATTCCTGAGAAATTTTAAGAGCTTCTTCAAAATTTAAAATTGCTTCAGAATAATTTCCCATTCGAAAGTAAAACCATGCAATATTATTTAAAATTAGGAGTTTATGATTTTTATCATCATTCTCATTAAGATATTCTAGTGCTCTTATACCACATCTGAAAGAATCATCAAATCTATCAAAATTAAAGTACAGTACATGTGGAATCAAATATTTCATCATCATATTAGGAATTTCAACATTTTGGTGTAACCAATCTCTAAATTCTATAGAAAAGTCATTAGTATTAAGAGCATATTCAAAATCGGTAAAGTTTTTTATAAATTTTATTGAATTTGTATTTATTCTAAATATTTCAACATTGGGATTCTGGTTCTTGATCTGAAAGAGGATTTTATCTAAGTTGTCCATATCTTTGGGAGGTTTTTCACTTTTTTTAACAATCTCAAGAATATTACTATTCCCTTGATCGTTTGTAATATGATTAACCCACAGGATTCTTTTTAATTTATGATATTTCTTTAAGATGGGAATTATATCATAATCACTTTGTCCAGAATAACCTATTAGAATTAAAATGGAATTATTTAATAGTTTACTAAGCAAAACTCCTTTATATGGTTCAACAAAAAATAAATCAAATTCGGATTTATAAGAACCAATTTTTTTAATGAATGAAAGAAAGTATTCTTTAGTATTCCTATCAGTCAATATATCTTTCATCGACCCATGAATTTTATATAAAAATTTTTTTCCAGTGTTTAAATATTCAAAAATATTTTTAAATTCTCTATAGTCTTTTTCAGTTATTACTGAATGAATATGCTCCTTACCATTATTAGATTGAATTAGGGCATGCTCAATTAAAAAATCAAAATTTGTTGTAATAACAGCATGTCCCTTGTTTATCATTTCTGCTAGAAAAAAATGAATAATATTAGGTTTTTTGCATTGTTCAAAATATTCTATTATTTTCAAATCATTATCTAATTGATTTCTAATAATTTCTAATAATGTTTCAAATCTTAATCTTTCCAATTTAGAAATACTTTCAATTTCTGATTTTGCACATGTAAAATTAATTATTTCTTCCATTATTTCATTACTACTTGGAAGATTAGAAGGTGAATTAATAGAACAACCAGCCCCAGCGATGAAAATATACTTTTGGTCGCCTTTTAGCAATTTCTTTAATTGTAAATTTACTTCATGCATTTTACTTATTACGTTGCATTAATTTAGGGTGTAATAACATATTTAAATAAAATCTGAAAATCTAAATATCAATATCCTATAAAAATTTTACATAAATAATAATTTTAATGTGAAGACAATAAATTAAATTTTTTCTCTTGAAAATAGTTAATAAACTTTTATTGATATTTAAGTAAAATCCTGTATAATCATAATATCTCTATTCTTTTAGAAGAATAATATTGGAAAAAGATCATAACCTACAAATAATTATATCTTAGTTCAAATAGGATTACAGAAATAAAGGGTTTAGACTGTCTATGTAATTTGGAGTTCTTAGAGCTAGGTGCCAATGAAATTTCAGAGATCAAGGGTCTTGAGAATTTACGGAATCTAGAAGAATTATCTCTTGGATATAATAAGATTACAGAAATAAATTTTTTAGAAAATCTCAAGAACTTAGTATATTTAAATTTAGATGGAAATGAAATTTCGGAGATGAAAGGGTTAGATGCATTATGAAAGTTTGAAAGGTTAGATTTGAGTGGCAATAAAATTACTCAAACGCAAAACATTGAGAATTTAGTGAATTTGAGAGAATTAAGTCTATGGGCTAATTCTATTGAAAAGTTTGAAGGGCTTGATTCCTTGAAAAATCTTAAAGTCGTGTGAGTAGAAGATTGGAAGCGAAAGCGTTTATCTTTAAAAACTAATCCAATAAAGAAATGTAATTTTCAATCTTCTGAATAATCAAAAGATTTTTATTCCTCTCCCTGACTTCGTCTGTTGAATACTCACCTCACTCAATGTCCTATTTTTTTCAAGGAGATATCGGGGAACTGACCCTTTTACTTTTTCTCGGAATACTTAGACTTAACTGAAAAATAAAATTAATTAAAAAATTTTTACTCAGAACCTAATTGTTTATCTAAGTCAATGACTAATGGAACCTCTTTCTCGTCCTTCTTAACGACGACTTTCAAAACACCATCTTCAATTGTAGCGCTTATAGGTTCAATTTTCGAAGCTTTTGCTTTTGTCCTTGATTCTAAACAAGTGTGTTCCTCGTTATAAAGATAGCATATTGTACAACAAAATCCTACAGGCATATATCCTACTATGGAACATTGGTCATATGCTTCACAATTACAATTATTACACATTTTTTTTATCACTAATTTATTTTTTATTTACTTTTTGTGAAATTTTATTTTATTTTATAAGTGGTTATTTCCACAATATTATAATATGACGTTTTCATATTTAAAGATGATCATTCTTCGACACTTTTTGTTTCGAAAGTAATATATTCGTAAATATTCGATCATGTGATGCTGTTTTCAACACATTGTTTTTCAAGATTGATCATTCATAGTTCAAAAGAATACTTTTATCGAGATTTGTTAGTCAAAATTGCTGTAATCGGTCATTACTATTTTTAGGATCGATCGTCAAAACTATATCTGAAAAATTACTACATTTTAGGGAGATTTTGATCACTCTTGATCATCAAACTCATTTTAAATTAATTTTTCTGAAAAAATAGATGGTAAAAAATTATAAACATTAAAAGAAATACACAAGGAGGGAAATTAGGTGCTCAAAATAGAACTTAATAAGCACGATTTTGATATTATAAAACAAATATAAACGTTTTGGTTATTGAAATTTTCTAAAAAATTTATTAAATCTCTTATATTTTTCTAACCATCTAATAGATGGATAATAAAACTTTTAGACATGTCTGTAATAAATTTTGAGTTTCGAAATGAAGTATTAAAACATAATGCTTCTTTAAACTACTGCTATCAGTGTAGTACGTGTAGTGGTGGTTGCCCTGTTGCTCTGATAACTCAAGGTAATTATAATCCTCGTAAAATTATTGAAGAAGCGATTTTAGGGTTGCAGGATAAATTGATAGAAAAGCAAGATCCTGATCCTTGGCTTTGTTCAACCTGTCAAACCTGTGTTGAGCTATGTCCTCAAAAGGTTGAGATTACTGAAATTTTTACATTAATAAAAAATAAATGTTTTAATACTGGCAATGTTCCTGAAGCGTTTATTTCACAGGGGAGAGCTGTTTTAGAAAATGGAGTTGCACTTCCATATTCAAAAGCTATTATTACCAGACGGGAGAAATTGGGACTTCCTTCCATTACAACAGCACCAGTTGATGAAATAAAGAAAATATTAAAAGAAACTAAATTTGAAAATAAGATTCCAAAGGAGGGAGCATAATTTATGTCTTATGATTTATTTTTAGGGTGTGTAATTCCGGCAAGGCTTCCATTCTTAGAAGCATCTTCAAGAAAAATATTTGAAAAGCTTGGTATTAAATTGAATGATGTTGATGGATTCAGTTGTTGTCCTGATCCTACAGGAATTGAACTTATAGATCATAAAACTTGGTTAGCTTTAGGAGCAAGAAATTTAAGTCTATCAAATAATAATGGAGGAATTATCTCTTTTTGTTCGGGTTGTGTTGAAACTCTTAAAGGAGTTAATTATTATATAAATAAAGATTCTGAAGCAATGAATGAAGTAAATAGAATTTTAAAGAGTGTTGGCAAAAAATATGAGGGTAAAACTGAAGTAAAGCATTTTGCTCAGGTTCTTTATGAAAATCTTGATAAAGTAAGAGAGAATGTGGAACACCCTTTAACTGGTTTTAAAGTTGCCGTTCATTATGGATGCCATTATTTAAGACCTTCTGAGATTATTAATTGGGATGATCCTTTTGAACCGACCACTATAGATGAAATTGTTAAAGCAATAGGTGCTGATTCTATAGATTATGAATTAAAGATGGAATGCTGTGGAAATCCTCTTGATAAATCGGATAAAGAAATTTCTCTCCAAATGATAAATAACAAATTCAAGTCAATTCAAGAATCTGGAGCGAATTGTATTACTTTAGTTTGTCCTGCGTGTTTTCAACAGTTTGATTTTAATCAACGGGAACTAAGTAAAGATAAAGAGGTTGGTTATGATTTTCCAGTTTTTTATCTCTCAGAATTAGTAGCGCTTGCTTTTGGATTTAAGCCTGAAGAATTAGGATTGAATTTTCATAGAGTTAGAGCTAAAGAATTATTAGAAACATTTTAAAAATTTCAATAAAAATTTAGAATAAATTTTCACACTTAAAAAAAAGATTTGTTAGAAAAATGGAATTAGCAGATATAAAAACATTCAAGAATTTAGAAGATGATGTAATCTCAGTTGATAAATGCTGTGCATGTGGTGCTTGTATAGCGTATTGTGAAAATCAGGCATTTAATGTTATCGAGATGGATAACTATACTCCTAAGTTTAAAACTGATAAAAGTGTCGAGAATTGTAAAGAATGTGGGTATTGTTATTATATTTGTCCTCAAACAGAACCTTTATTAGAGAGGCTAAAAGAAACCCATCTTGTTAAAGATGAGCTTGGGAACATCATCGATATTTTTGCTGCCAGAACAACAAATGCAAAAATTAAAGAAGTTGGGCAAGATGGGGGTATTGTATCAACTATTTTAACATACCTATTCGATACAAATAATATAGATGCAGCAATTGTTTCAGAATATGACGAGAATTTTAAGCCAATTCCTAAAATAATATATAGTAAAGATGATTTGGTAAAATCTGCAGGTACTCGATATTCAATTTCTTCTAATATCTTGCCATTAAAAGATTTAAATCAAGTAGCAGAAGATATCATATCTCAGAAGAAAAGAATATATGATCCTGATCAATTACGTATTGCTTTTATTGGGACACCGTGCCAATGTAGAGCGATTAGTAAGATGAAACTTTTACATATTAAACCTGCACATGTTATAAGTATAGTAGTTGGTCTTTTTTGTTTTGAAAATTTTGATTATAGTAAATTAATAGATATTCTAAAGTCTAAAACGCAAATAAATCCTTCAAATATAAAAAAGACAAATATTAAGAAGAATTTTTTTGTCACCTCAAAAGAAGATTCTATTATGGAAGTTAATATAAAAGATCTTGATGATGCTGTAAGAAATCATTGTCATGAATGTGATGAGTTTGTAGGTAGATTTTCTGATCTTAGTATTGGAGCATCTGGTGCTCCTACCGGCTATTCAATGATTCTTACTCGTACTGAAAAGGGTCGTAGTTTAATAGATTCTTTATTAGCGACAGGATATATTGAAAGATATATTATTCCTGCAGATCAAATTTCAGAATGGCGTCCTAAAAAAATTAATTGGTTAAAAAAAATGACTTCGTTAAAAACGAAGAAATAAATAAAATGGTGTTTTGAATGGTAGAAAATTCTAAAAGTGCTCTTATTATTGGGGCGGGTATTGCGGGTATTCAAGCAGCTTTGGATTTAGGAGATATGGGAATAAAAGTTCATTTAGTAGAAAAGGCTCCTGTTATTGGTGGGAAAATGGCACAATTAGATAAGACGTTTCCCACTTTAGATTGTTCAATTTGTATTTTAGCACCAAAATTATCAGAATGTTACAGGCATCCAAATATTAATCTTTACACTCTTTCAGAAGTACAAAAAATCGAAGGTTTAAGTGGGAATTTTACTGTTGAAGTCCTTAAACGTGCTCGGTATGTAAAAGAAGATGCTTGTACAAATTGTGGAGATTGTGCTACAATTTGTCCAGTTCGAGGTGTTCCAAATTATTTTGATGCTAATTTGAAAAATATGGCAGCGGTATATATTCCCTTTCCTTCAGCAGTTCCTCCTGTTCATATTGTTGATAAAGATTCATGCGTATATCTAAATTATGGAATATGTGGATTATGTGCTACAAACTGTGGCGCAGAAGCAATTGATTTTACACAAAAAGACGAAATTTTAGAAATTGATAATGTTGGTTGTATAATTGTTGCCCCAGGATATGGTTTAATGGAGGATATCAATCCTCTTGCTAAGTATGGTTATAAGAAATATCGAAATGTAGTGACATCCTTAGAATTTGAACGATTAATTTGCGCGTCTGGACCTCTTGAAGGTCATCTGAAAAGGTTATCTGACGGTGAAGATCCTAAAAAATTAGCCTTTCTGCAATGCATAGGTTCACGCTCAGATAGAGATCAAAAGTATTGTTCTTCTATATGTTGTATGTATTGTACGAAAGCTGCAATGATAGCATATGAACATAATAATGATTTAGAATCTTATGTTTTTTATATCGATATGAGAGCTGGAGGAAAAGGGTTTCAGTCCTTTCTCCGTAGGGGTGCAGATGAATATAATATTAAATATATTAAAAGTAAAGTCTCTTATATTGACATAGATAAGGATGAAAGTCCTATCATTACTTATGAAGATTATGATACAGCTGAAATAAAGCAAATGAAAGTAGATTTAGCAGTTTTAGCAACATGTATAATCCCATCACAAGGGATTGAGAAATTAGCAGATGTATTAGGAATTGAATTAAATAAATATAATTTCATAAAAACTGATCCATTTTTACCAGTAGAAACGAGTGTAGAAGGTATTTTCACATGTGGTTGTGCTCGTGAACCAATGGATATACCTCGCTCTGTTGCTGAAGCAAGTGGGGCAGCATCAAGAGCGGCGGAAGTAATTAAAGGAGGTTAAAGCTAAAATGTCTGAAAAAGAAAATGAAGATGTAAGAATCGGTGTTTTTGTGTGTTCTTGTGGTAGTAATATAGGAGGTCTTGTAGATGTCAAAGAGTTAGCAGAATTCGCTAAAACTTTACCTAATGTTGTATTTACTGAAGATAATTTATATACTTGTTCAGAAACAGGTTTAACCCAAATTAAAAATGGGATTAAAGAATATAATTTAAATCGTGTTGTTGTAGCTTCATGCACTCCGAGAACCCACGAACCTCTATTCCGTGATTGCATCAAGGACGAGGGACTTAATGAATATCTCTTTCAATTTGTAAATATCCGTGACCAATGCACTTGGGTTCATATGAAATACCCTAAAGAAGCTTTTGAAAAAGCTAAAGAATTGATTCAAATGGGTGTGGCAAAAGCTGCTAAACTTGAAGCCCTTGAAAATATTGTGGTTGATGCAACTCCTACTGCTATGGTTATAGGAGGGGGTGTCGCAGGAATGAATGCTGCTCTTAGTTTAGCAAATCAAGGATTTGAAACTCACTTAGTAGAAAAAGCAAATGAATTAGGTGGCAAGCTAAATATCATCAATAAGTTATTCCCTACAGGCCAAGATGCCTCTGAACTTTTAGAAAGTTTAAAGAGAAAAGCGGAGAGTAATCCTAATTTAACTATTTATACATCAGCAAAAGTAAAGAATATTGAAGGTTTTGTGGGGAATTATGAGATTGAAGTTGAGCAAAATGGTAAAAATACTGATTTAACTATAGGAGTTATTATTGTTGCTGTGGGAGCTTCTTTATTAACGCCAACTGGAAAATTTGGATATGATGGTAACTTAAGAATTACTCAATATGAATTAGAAAGCAAATTAAAAAAAAATGAAGTAAACGCTAAAGATATTGTGATGATACAATGCGTAGGAGCTCGCAATGATGAAAGAAAGTATTGTTCAAATGTTTGTTGTATGACTGCTTTGAAAAATGCTTTATTAATTAAAGAAAAAAATCCTCAAGCTAATATAACAATTTTATTTAGAGATTTATATACTCCTGGAACTCTTTATGAAGAATATTATAGAAGAGCTAGAGAAGCAGGAATTATCTTTCTGAGTTATAAACTCGAAAAGGAACCTATAGTAGAAGATAATAACGTAAAAGTATTCAATGAATATATTGGAGAAGATATGAAAATTCCTTATGATCTTTTAGTATTATCTACTCCTCTGATCGCAAATGATGACAATAAAAAGCTTGCTCAAATGTTAAAAGTTCCATTAGAAGAAAATAAATTCTTTTTAGAAGCTCATGTGAAATTAAGACCTATGGATTTCGCAACTGATGGTGTTTTTGTATGTGGAGCAGCAAAATGGCCTGTAGATCTTACAGAATCCATAACTCAAGGGTATGCTGCAGCAGGAAGAGCGAGTACAATTATATCTCATGATACTATAGAAGTAGAAGGTGCAACATCATTTCTACCGGATTATAATAAGAATTTATGCTCTGGATGTGAAATCTGTATCACTGTTTGTCCATATAAAGCGATAAGTAAGAATGAAAATGACGAGATTGAAATAACTCAAGTTCTTTGTAAAGGTTGCGGAGTTTGCGGAGCAACTTGTACTAATCACGCTATAATAATAAGACATTTTACAGATGAGCAGATTTTATCTGAAATATATGCATTTGGAGGTATTTAATAGCATGAGTTTTGAACCAAAAATTTTAGGATTTTTATGTAATTGGTGTTCTTATGCGGGAGCAGATTTAGCTGGAGTTAGTAGAATGCAATACCCCCCAAATATTAGAGTAATTAGGGTTATGTGTAGTGGCCGAATAGACCCAAAATTTATTTTTGAAGCGCTCCGAGTTGGGGCTGATGGTGTAATTGTTTTGGGGTGCCATTTAGGAGATTGTCATTATCTTGAAGGAAATTACGAGGCAGAGAAGAAATTTGATATGGTAAAAAGATTCCTTAAACTTATTAATTTTAATAATAGAGTAAGACTGGATTGGGTGTCTGCCTCAGAAGGTGCCAGATATGCTTCAATGATAACAGAATTTACAGATCATATTAAAACACTTGGACCATCTCCTGCAGGTGGAGATAATCCAGATGATGAAATTCTTGAAGAATTAAAAGCTATTGAAGAAGCTGCGGGAAGTGACAGAATGAGGGCACTTGTTGGACGAGAAAGAAAAATCACAGAACAAGAAAATGTGTATGGAGAAATTGTATCACTTGATAAATTTAATGAAATTTTTGATCTAGCAATCAAAGATGAATATAATCGGCATAGAATTTTAGGATTATTGGAAAAAGAGTCTAAATCTGTAAAAGACTTAGCAAAAGAATTAAAAATAGATTCAAGCCTTGTATTAGAACATATGGTGACTTTAAAAAGTCGAGGTCAAGTAGACTTCGGAGAGTTATTAGGAATTACACCAACGTTTTACAAGCTATAGAGGAGATAAAAAAATGGGAAAAGTTGGAGCTGTTATGGTTGTAGGTGCTGGAATTGGGGGTTCTCAAGCAGCACTAGATTTAGGAGATGCTGGTTATAAGGTCTATTTAATTGAGTCTACAACAAGTATAGGAGGAGTAATGGCTCAATTAGACAAAACATTTCCTACTAATGATTGTGCAATGTGTATAGTAAGTCCAAAATTAGTCGAAACTGGACGTCATCAAAATATTGATTTAAGTATTAATTGTGAAATTTTAGATGTTTCAGGAGAAGCAGGAAATTTTATAATAAAAGTTAAAAAAAATTCTTTATATATCAATCCAGATATATGTACTGGATGTGGTGTTTGTGGCCGAAATTGTCCTGTGGAAGCTATTGATATTTTTAATGAGGGTATAACTAAATATGCTGCTACATTTGTAAAATATCCTCAAGCTGTTCCTCTCGTTTATGCAATTAATAAAGATTTTTGTATCGGTTGTGGAGTGTGTGCAGGGGTTTGTAAAGCAAAAGCAGTAGAATATGAACGAGAGGATGAAGAAGTAGATATTAATGTAGGGTCAATAGTTCTTGCTCCTGGATTTGATGACTTTCTCCCTCAACAAGGTAATAAATATGGTTTTTGTAAATATAAGAATGTTGTCACCAGTATTGAGTTCGAGCGTATATTAAGCGCTAGTGGACCTTATGCTGGAAGAGTACTCAGACCTT
>JABXKB010000053.1 GCA_013375485.1 Promethearchaeota archaeon
ATATCTTTTCCTTGGGATTTTATGGGTGCAAAATATAGAGAATTATCTCAATCTAACAAGCCAAAATTGTTTATTCAAGGTAACCAAGATACTGTTGCTGTTTATGAAAGATTTGAAGAAAACTTTAACTTCTATTTAGACCCAAAAATAAGTAAAATTATTGAAGGAGCAGATCATTTTTATATGGGTTATGAACTACAAGTTGCTGATGAAGTTTTGAAATTTTATAATAGTATAATTTAAGAAATTGCTAACAAAACCTTGCCAAATTGATTAGCTTTACTTAGATATTTTTCTGCATCTCATGCTTGATAAAGTGGAAGAATTTTATTTTTTATTTTTGAATCTGTCGTTTATATTTTAAAAAAAAAATCTAGCAATTTAACAAGAAATAAAAAATAAGAGAAAAGAGATTATAAACTTGAAAGCTTTTCTAAATCATCTTGTGAGTTTTCAACTGCCCAATCAAGGAGTTGATCAAGGTATCGTTCCACATCGTCGCTTTCTGGTGATTTTGTTAAAATAGCTAAAAGAAATTGATTTTTATTATCTGGCATAATGATGTTCCGCATGATAATAAAATCTTTACTGTACTTAATTTTCATACTTTGAATTTCAGAAAGGCCTAATTCTTCTGCTGCTTTGTATGCTGAATCACTTAATAGTGATCCCATAGCTGCTACTACACGCTCATCAATTTTCTCTTCTTTTTGTGAAGCTAGAACAAGTCCTGTTGATGTAGCGAAAAGTGATGCACGAAAATTACCATTTTCATTAAGTTCTTTAAGCACAAGTTCAAGTCTGCTTACCAAATCTACACACGCTCAATTATGATTATTTCAATAATATGCTAAATAAAAATATAGAAATTTTACTTTAATATGTTTTTCATCAAAATTGCTTATATAAAATTTCCTTGTATGAATAATATGTAGTTAATTAATATTTATAATTATTCAAATGGGATTCTAAATCATATTTTATAATATTTTGTTAAAACCTTAAACTGCTTATGCTTATAATGAACATTTCTAGAATCAAGTATAATAATCGAAATACCAAACTTAAGATTAAATTTTAAGGTTGATGATGAAAGTTGATAAAATATCATTTTCATCAATATTTAAAGTAATCACACTTGGTCTTGCAATAGGTTTCATAAATCCAGGTCTTTCGATGGGTGCTTTTGGTTTTGTTGGAGAACCTGGATTTAAAAGAAGAACATTAAAATCTGTTCCTTTTATCAGGGGTTGGTGTGTATGTCCAAAAATTAGAATGTGTAAATTATATTTTTTTGTAAAATCTTTAAGATTGTCTGGTAAAATATGGATTACTCCAATATTATAACGCCCTATGGAGAACTTTGTAAAAATTTCTAAACTTTCGATATTATCAAAATTTCCTTTTACACACCTCGTTCTTGTTATTCCTTCAATTTCTTCTAGAAAAAATTCTTCACACACATCCCCAGCATGAACAATTTCATCAACATCTTTGAATACAAGATTGAGTTGATTGATTAAAGAAGTAATTTTATCTTTTTCATAATTATTAGTAATATGTGTATCGGATAAAATCCCCAACTTCATTAAAACAACACTCCTCTATATCATTATCATAAAACCCATTATGAAAATTATTAAACCCATAAGGATGTCAATGAAAACACGAAATATTAAATCTCCTTTTGTATCTTCATTTAAATTATCACGTTTGAAATAAGATATAAGCATTTTAAAACCAATGGAAAGACTTTTCTTTATTTGAGTAAATTGCCAAATAAATAAAACACATCCAATAATTAGTAATGGACAATAAAGATAAAGTGCTACGACTGAAAAATCTATCGCATTGTTAAAACTCCAAATAGCATGAGCAGTGATTATATTATTTAATGTATGGGCGATTATTACCGGGAAGATCCACTTTTTTTTTAAAACAAACAAGGAAAGAACAATTCCAATAATAAAAGCTTGTAAAAACCAAATAAAAGGATACCATATCGAATATAATCTACTTATTGGATCGAGGAAATAAGCAAAATGACCGAATCCCCAATAAAGAGCGGATATCATCACTGCTGACATACTAAAAAAATGTTCGCTTCCTCTTTTAACCAATAGACCCCTAGAAATAGTCTCTTCAGATATTGCGACAGAAAATTGAATTATTATTACAGAAACTAAAAATAAAATATAAGATGTTCCTGACTGTAAATAAAAATCTGTATCTGGAAGTGCATATGATTGGTATTCAAGCATCTCTGGTATTAGAACGTAACCAAAAAAATCAATTGGTAAAAAAATTAGAAAGAAAATCAATAATCCGTATAAAATTTGATACTTATAGTTCTTCTTGGACATTTTATATAACTTTAAATGTCCTTTTGAGGGGGAAATATCTTCTTCTATTATTACGTTTCTTTTTTGAGACTCAAATACTAAATTAGAGATAGTTAATATTAGTGGTACCCCAATAAATACGAAAATTGCTTTTAATGAATAAAATAGTATACCATAAAGAGGAGATCCTTGACCTACTAATGATGGAATTAAGAAAGCGGGTATTAATAAACAAACAAAAATTAAAATAAATCCTAATGCTACTTCATGCAAAAAAAATCGAAATCTATCAAGAGCAATTTCTTTCTTTCTATTTTGGTCCATTTATTATCACTTATATGATTTGAATAAAAAATTATTGAATCAAAAAATTATAAATTTTTTTATTTAGTAACCAAAAGATTGAAAGTCCATCTCATCAGGAGTAGGAATGCCCTTTCTTGCCCCTAATTCTTGAATACATTTTGCTGCGATAAAATTTCCAATCTTTACATTAGATATCAGATCTTCAAACTTAAAACTAAAGTTTCTATTAAAACCATATATAAATCCTGCTGAAAAAGCATCTCCTGCTCCAGTTGTATCAACAATTTTATCAACTTTGATTGGCTTAATAAATTCAGATTTTTGTGAATTAATCAGCAAAGTTCCTTCTTCTCCCATTGTAATAAGTATTACTTTAACCCCTAATTTAATAATCTTCTTTATTTTTTCTTTAATTAGATGTATATTTACTTAATTATCTTCTAACTGAAAGAGATAAAGAAATTCTCTTTTTGAGATTATTAAAATATCAATATTGCTTAGCAATTCTTTTATAACATTATAACCTTGTTCAATAACCAACATTCCAGGATTTAATATTATTGGTAAATTTTTTTTTTTTCAATTTTAGCAGCTTTCTTAAATGGCTCTAAATTTTTTAAGCTACTCAAAAAAATAGTTTTTGCTTTGAGAATCTCTTCAGATTTAATCTCTTCAGAGGAAAGGGAATTTGCTGCTCCACTATATGCATAAATCCTTCGATCTCCACTTTTTTCTATCGCCACATACGCTAATCCTGTACTTTGCTCTTGTGAATATTTAATTAAAGTTATATTCAGTGACACCTCTTTAAAATCATTAATAATTTTTTTTCCAAATTCATCTTTATATCCTATTTTACCCAAAAATGCAACTTTTAAACCTAACAAGGCACAAGAATAAGCAGTATTAGCAGCAGCTCCACCAGACATTAATTGTAAATTTGGTACATAAATTTCATCATCCTCTATGGGATGTCTTTTGATTTTAGCGATGATATCAACAAGAGCGGCACCAATACATATGACATCAAAATCCTTTACCATTAAAAAATCGCCCTAATTGTAAGTAAAAGAACCAACTTCTGATTTTAGATCTAATACATTTTTACCTTTTATTGGAGATGGTTCACAATATCCGATTATCTTGGAATCAATCTTATATTTTTTTGCGATTTTCATTATTTCTGGGGCTAGAGATTCATCACATAATAGTTCCATCCTATGTCCCATATTAAAAACACTAAACATTTCTTTCCATTGAGTTTCAGATGATCTTTGAATCAATTTAAAAATTTTTGGTATCATAAAAAGATTATTTTTAACATATTTTATCCCTTTACCAAATTTTAAGATTTTAGTTTGACCTCCACCTGTATTATGTATGATTCCGTGGATTTTTTTTCTATAATCTTTTAAGATATCTTTTATAACTGGAGCATATGTTCTTGTTGGAGATAATAACGCTTTTCCAATAGTTAATTTCAGCTCATCAATCATATCTGTCAATTCGTAATTACCAAAGAAAACAAATTTCTCATCAAGATTTTGATCATAACATTCTGGATAATTTCCATAATATTTATGTGAAAGTAAGCCATGTCTAGCTAATGTTAATCCATTACTACCAATTCCACTATTATATTCGTCTTCATAGGAAGCTTTACCATAACTAGCAAATCCTATAATAATATCATTAGTTTTTATATTACTTGCATCAATTATTTCATCTTTTTTCATGCTCGTGAAAGCAGAAGCATCCACTACAAGAGTTTTAACTATATCTCCAATATCCGCGGTTTCGCCACCACACATCTTTATTTTTATGCCTAAAGAAGTTAGTTTTTCGCTATAATTATAATATTCTTTAATAATTGCCTTTATAACATCTGTTTTTATAAATTGACTATTTCTTCCGAGATTATTGGAAAAATATATATTTCCTGTTGCTCCTATACATAGAAAATCATCTAGATTCATAACCATTGCATCCCTCACAATTCCTTTAAAAATTGAAATATCCCCCGTTTCTTTATAATACATATACGCTAAACTAGCTTTTGTACCTGCACCATCAGCATGAAAAACAGAACAATAATCTTCTCTATCATTAATATCCTCAATTATTTTGCAAAACGCTCCTGGAAATAATCCTTTATCGATTGATTTTAAGGCATTATGAACATCTTCTTTTTTAGAAGATACGCCTAACTTCTTATATAAATTGTTATTTTCTGCCATTTTATTAAAATTTAGATTTTATATTTATTTTTTAGAAACTCTACTAAATTCTCGACTTGTTCTACAGCTTGACCAATATATTTATGTGGATCAAATATCTCTTCTAATTCTTTTTTTGTAAATCTTTCTTTAATTTGATTATTCTCAAATAGAATATCCTTCATGAATAAATTTTCATTTCTAGCTCTTATTGAGGCTTTTCTTAAGATTTCATGGCCATCTTGTCTTCCTATTCCCTTTTTAACTAGTTGAACCATAAACTTTTCAGTAAGGCAAGCACCTTTCGTGAGATTCAAATTTTCCTCAATTTTTACTTCATTAAATTCAAGTCCTCTTAAATTTTGAGTCAATTGTTTAATCATATAATCTAATAGTATGAAATTTTCAGCAAAAATTACTCTTTCAGAAGCAGAATTAGTCAGATCTCTCTCATCTTCCAAAACAATATTATCCAATGCTACTAATACATTAGATTTTAGAATTCTAGCTAAACTACATATCCTTTCTGATTTATGAGGATTTCTTTTGTGAGGCATTGTCGAGCTTCCTACTTGGGACTTTTTAAAAGGTTCAAACATTTCTGCAATTTCATTTCTTTGAAGAATCCTATTTTCTCTTGCAATTTTTGCTAATGTTTGGCCAATTAACGATGTTAAAAAGATAACTTCGGCGTGTCTATCTCTCTGGATAATCTGATTCGCAATAATAACAGGATGTAAATTAAGATTCTTCATTACCACTCTTTGAATTTCTATTCCTTTTTCTTCAAAGCTAGCCATTGTCCCAACTGCACCTGATATTTTACCAAAAGAAATTCTATTTATAATTTCAGAAATTCTATCTAAATGCCTGTTTACTTCATAAGCCCATATACCAAATCTCATTCCATAAGTAGTAGGAATTGCATGTTGGCCATGAGTTCTTCCAATACACACTAGTTTCCTTTTTTCTTCGGCAATTTTGATTAGGATTTTTAATAAGATTAGTAGAGCTTCTTTTATGTAATTTAAAGCTTCCTTCAGTTGTAAAGCAGTTGCAGTATCTTCAATATCATAACTAGTTGCACCAAGGTGAACATATTTACCTGCATCTCCTTCACATTGTTCTGATAAAGCTTTAACCATCGCCATTAAATCATGATGTATTTCTTTATCAATTTCTTTTACCCTTTCTAATTTTACATAGAGTAAATTTGCTTTCTTAGTTATTTCTTGGGCTGCTTCTTGAGGGATATTACTTAATTCTGCATGAACTTGCGCTAAAACTGCCTCTATCTTTAACCAATTTTCTAATTTTTTTTCTTCTGTAAAAATATTCGCCATTTCTGTTCGATACCGCGTTTCTATCGGATGAATAAATTTATGATCCATATTTCTTTTCTCTTTTTATTTTGTCTTAATTAAGATAATGATTCGTCCCAAAATATATCTTATTTTATTGATGTTATTAATCTTAAAATATTTCGTTATAAAAATCAGAAAATTTTAAAGCTGTTAGAGTTAAAATACTTTTTATAATTTAAAGCAATATGAATGATGGTCAGAAATACTATTTCTTTCGTTGTTCTAATTGTGGAGAATGGTATTATTCAAATAGAATTATTAAATCAAAAAAATGTTGGAAATGTAACCGTTCATTCTTGTTTAAAAATTCAACCAAATTTACAAAGATGTGCTCAATTAAAGATGCTATCTTAATAGTTAAGAAATTAAAGTACAAGAATTGAACCTAAGCCTTAACAACTATTCATTTAATTTAAGAATTTAGTTAAAAAAGAAAGGTATTTAAGCAATTCTTCTCTTTTTTTGATGATAGACTGATAATCAACGTACCCAAATTACATTATAGAGATATTCTTACCTCTAAACAAGAAAAATGGAAATTTCGGACGAATTAAATGAAATCGATGAAAAGTTAGTTAAACAGTTAAATCAGATAGCAAAAGAAAAAGTTGAATACTGGGACCTCAGAACTGAAGTAAGCAATGGCACAAGTTTAGATTTTACCGATCAAAAAAGTAAGGAGATATCTTCTTTTGAAATTATTAACTGTGGAATTCGAGCTTTTAATAATGGAGGTTGGGGTTTTTCAGTTTTAAAAGATTTGAAAAGAGAATCTATTAAACTAGGGTTCCAAAGAGCTATTAAATTAGCATGCCTTTCGGAATCTTTAAGTAAAATTAAATTTAATATTTCTCAAAGAGATCCATTAATAGATAAATTTAAGAATCATAGAAAGAAGAAATTAGAAGATATAGACATTGAGGATAAAATAAATCTTGTTAAAGAACATGAAAAAGTAGCTTCGGATTATTCTTCATATGTTAAAAATACTCGTACAATATATTTTGATGGGCATTCTCAAAATTTATATCTAAATTCTTTTGGAAGTAATATTATTCAAGATTTATCATTTTTACGCTTATTTTGCGTAGTTTTTACTAATAAAAATGGCGTAATTGAGAGTTCTGTGAACTCTGTTGCAGGAATTGGGGGATATGAAATTGTTGAGACTACTAAAGCTATTAATTTAAGTAGAAAAACAGCTGAAGAAGCAGTAGCTCTATTGGATGCAAAATCTCCCGTTGGGGGTAAATTCACTATCATATCTGATCCAAAATTAACAGGTACGATTGTTCATGAAGCTTTCGGTCATAGTTGCGAAGCAGATTTGGTTTTGAATAATGAAAGTATATTGAAAGATAAAATTGGTGAAAAAGTTGCTTCAGAAGAGGTAAATATAATAGATAATCCCTCAATGGGCCAAGGAAATCAATTCAATTTACCATATGAGTTATTTGGTAGTTATTTTGTGGATGATGAGGGAATTCCTTCACAGAAAACTATAATAATTGAAAATGGCATACTCAAAAATTACTTACATAATTTAGAGACATCTTCAAGGATGAATGTTCCCCCAAATGGACATGGTAGGGCATCTGTGAGTTCTGAGAGACCTCAAGTACGCATGGGATTTACATATCTAGAGCCAAAGGATTGGAGTTTGGAAGATATAATTGAAGATACGAAAAATGGAATTTTATGTGAAGATTTTCAGTACGGGTATACCGATCCTACATCGGGTAATTTTCAATTTAAATGCAGATTTTCATATAGAATCGAAGATGGGGAAAAGAAAGAAATGATGAGAGATGTTGCTTTAAGTGGAATGATTCTTGAAGCTTTAAATAAAATCTCCGCCATAGGGAATAAAAAAACGTATAATTATTCGGTTGGAATGTGTGGAAAAGGTGGTCAGAATGTTCGAGTATGTGATGGAGCACCCTATATACGAATAGAAGATATAACTGTTGGAGGTTTGAATTAAATGGATAATTCAGACATTCACTCCTTGTCAAAATATTGTTTGAATCTAATTGAACATAAAAATTCAGAGATAAAAAGTACAGAAATTTACTTTGAGAAAAGTAAATATATAAACATTGAAATTGAAGAAAACTCAATTAGAAATAATGAAATTGGAGAGGACAATGGAGTTTCAATAAGAGTAATTCATAAGAATGGTTCCCTAGGCTTTGCGTATACTAATAAATTAGATAAAATTACTGTTGAGAAGATGTGTAAAATTGCTATCAAAATGATGAGAGTCGGTACTCCAGATTCTGACTTTAAAGATTTGCCTGGTTTATTTAATAGTTATCCAGTTGTTAAGGATTTATTTGATAAAAATCTGAAAAATTTAGAAATAGAAGATTCTATAAATTTTGTTAATGATTTAATTAAAACTTGTGAAGATGATGATATGGCGATTTCCCAATCAGGGAATTTTGCCTCAGGGTACTCAAAAACATATATTTGTAATTCTAATGGCTTAAATGTCTCTAGAAAAGATACAAGTTGTATAATATCTTCAAATATTATTGTTAAGAATAAAATAAGTAATGAGACTTCTTCTGGATATGAAAGGCAACTTGAAAGAAGTCTTGATAAAATTAATGCAATAAAAGTCGCAAATTTAGCTTTAGAGGATGCTAAACGAAATCTTAATAGGAAAAAAATAAAAAGTATGAAAGTACCAGTACTCTTAACACCAAAAAGTACAATTGGTTTAATTTTAAGACCAATTGCTGCAGCTGTGAATGCAGAGACTTTTCAATATAAAAGAAGTTTCCTCGTTGGTAAGAGGGGTCAAAAAATAGGTTCAGATTATTTAAGTATAGAGGATAATGGAATTATTGACGGTGCTGCTGGATCTCAGGAATTTGACGATGAGGGGGTTCCGTGCAAAAATAAAAAAATTATAGAGAAGGGAAATTTTCTTAAAACTGGATTATTACATAATAGTTATACTGCCGGAAAAGAGGGAGTTGATAGTACGGGAAATGCAGCACGAAGTTCTTATATTTCAATACCTTCAATTGGAATAACAAATTTTATTATGAAACCAGGAGATATACCTTTTGAAGAAATAATAAGAGATATTAAGGAAGGTATTGTTTTGGATTACACGGGAGATTCTGTAAATTTAACGACAGGGGATTTTAGTGGTTTAATATTACATGGGAATTTAATAAAAAATGGAGAAATAAAAGATCCATTGAATGAAACAATGATAGGTATAAATGTTATGGATTTATTTAAAAGGATTGACGCAGTTTCAAAAGAATATAAGGTTTATGGTGCATTTCAGGCTCCTTATGTAAGAATTAAATCAGTAAACATCATTGGGGGAGCAGATTAATTAGTAATATTTAACCATAGATATAAATTATTATAAAATACTTCACTTTCATCTTTAATTTCCCATAATTCAACAATAATCCTTTGATCAGCTCCTACTTCTGAGAAAGATACGTTATAAACCCCAAAAATCCTTTCAATATTGGGTTCCAAAATAAAATCTCCTACTTTAAGAAATAAAGATCCATTTGAGGGAAATGAACCTACCAAAGTATCATTATTACCTTTCAGTATCTTGAATCTAAATGCGAATTCTCTATCTAAATAATTTCCAACAGATAAATAAAAGGTAATATTTTCATTAATAGATGCCTCTGTAGTAAAACCTTCTGCTTTCTGATCTTCATTTAAAATACCAAATGTAACATAACCTGGTTCAGGTGTTAATATATAATAGATAATAAATCCTGAAACTATAACAATTCCAATAATAAGACTAATTTTAAGTAATTTCTCAAAATGTTTATTACTAATTGTTGAATCTGTTTTTTCATTTTTTTTATTAATTTCATTCATTATCTTTAAACCAAGCAATAGTTTTTTTTAATCCCTCTTCTAAAGATGTTGTTGGCTCCCAGTTTAAAATATTTTTAGCTTTTTCTATATTAGCACATCTATATAAAGGATCATCAATAGGTAATGGTTTAAAAACTATTTTTGAATTGGAATTTGTTATATCTTTTATAACTCGGGCTAATTCTAATATACTATATTCTTTATTATTACCTAAATTAATTACTTCTCCAATAGCTTCATCTTTATGTACCATTTTAAGTATACCCTCAATTTCATCCACTACATAAATAAAAGATCTAGTTTGGGATCCGTCTCCAAATACAGTTATATCCTCATCATGTAAAGCTTGATGTATAAAGTTAGGAACAACTCTTCCAAACTCTGGACCGTGTCGTATTCTTGGTCCAGAAGTATTAAAAATCCGTACAATTTTCGCTCTCATTTTGTGTTGGAGTTCGTAAGCCTTAATAAAAGCTTCACCGGCTCTCTTAGATTCATCATAACAACTCCGAGGTCCAACGGGGTTCACATGTCCAAAATAACTTTCAGGGGTTGGAATAGCTTCTTTTGGGGGATTTCCATAAACTTCAGAAGTGCTAGTATAAAAGAAAATTGCATTATGAAATTTCGCAATTCCTAATGTATTCAATGTTCCTAAAGTATTACTTCTAAGAATCGATATTGGCTCTTGTTTAAATTCAAATGGAGAAGCTCTACTTGCCATATGCATTACGATATCAATTTTTTTAATATCAGCTATACATATGCCTAAAGGATGGAATGAAAAACCAAAGTAAATAGGATAAGAAATATCATGATTTATAAAGCGAAAATTGTCTTTTTCCATGAGATGGCGTATATTTTCAGGACGTCCTGAGGATAAATTATCCAAACATATACAGTATGCTCCTTGTTCAACTAGAACATCACATATCCAAGACCCAAGAAAACCAGCACCCCCAGTTACCAAAATGGTTTTATTTTCAAACGAAATATTCTCTTTTTTAAGTCTTTTTATTATTTCTTGAATATCTTCGTTCATATTATAGTTCAATTTTTATTACCTTCTTACGCATTAATATACTTGTTTTTATTTATTGTAGTAAATAAATTTTTCTTTAAGAGGAAAGCTGATCTATAAAATCTAATTTTGACATTAAATCTCAGCTTTATGATTTAAAAATGAAAGTAAGTTAACAAAATTATAAAACTAGTAGTAAAGAAAAGGATTTAAGTTGTTTTCGTACCACAATATTGACAAAATTTTAATTCTAGCGGATATAACTTTCCACATTTAGGACATTTCTTTAAAGAAGTTTTAAGGATTTCTCTTCCCAGCATTTCAAAAGTTTTCTCAACATTTTCACCTGTTTTTGAAGAAGTACTTAACATTTCTCCCTGAAATTTATATTTTTCAAATATTCTTAAAGCATCTTCTTTTTTTACATTTCTTTTTAAATCAGTTTTCGCTTCGATTAATATCCTTGTTTTAGGTGGATTAGGAACAGAGGAAATTACATTTATCCAGTCATGAAGATCATTCAGAGACTCTTTATTTGTAATATCATATAACATTAAAGCACCAGAAGCGCCAGAAACGTAAGAAGGAAAGAGGAGTCGAAACTTTTTCTCACCTGCGAAGTCCCAAATATTTAGAAGTATCTCTGTATTATCAACCACTACTTTTTTCGTTTCAAAATCAACACCAATCGTAGATAATGTAGATTTTTCGAACTTGCCAGTAGCGAAACGACGAAGTAAACTAGTTTTTCCAACATTTTTAGCCCCAGCAACAACTACTTTAAATTTTATCATAACTCTCTCAGCTTTTTTTTGAACTTGTATCCTTACTCAATAAAAGTCAATATTACTATAAATTATTATTGAAGTTATTAAAAATCTTTTTTATTGTTTTAATAATTTGGAGATTTTATTATAACCCGAATTTAGTGGCTGTTTTTATATTTATATCTGCTAATTTTATAAATTTGTTGAGCAATTTTTTTTCCTATATTCTCGATTTTTGTCAAATCTGGAATATCTGATAAGAAAATATTTTGTAATGTCTTTAATTCTTTCAATAGGTTTTTCGCTCGAAGTGTATTTACACCTGGAATTCCCGCAACTATATATTCCAATAAGCGAGAAGTTTCAATAGGTGCCTTATCAAATCTTAACTTTAATGAAGATGTTGTTGATGATTGTTCTTTTTTTGCAAGTTGATATAAAAATTGTGCTGTCTCGATAGAATTTTCTGTTTTATAGATTGAGATATCTAAGTTAACAATTATTGAAGTTATTGCGCCATAGAGAGCATTTTCGCCAATATTTGAATCTTTAAATGGATTTCCTTCTAAGATCAAAATTGGCCTTGAAAATTTTTCTCCAAGTTCACTTAATTCGGTAAATAATCGTCCATCGATGATGGAGTCATTAAAATCTTTGGCAGATTTTCTTTCAATTCCTACTCTTTCTGAAATAATATAATCTGCAATAGGTAATTGTTCTAATTTTAAGTTTACACCTATTAATGATAAAGTTCTTACTACTGGAGATGCAGTTTCACGATTATCACAGATGATTTCAAAATCCTCAGCACCTTTTATCTTCTTAATTAAATTCAGATTTTTAGTATTTTGTTCTAATGAATCAGTCTCTTTACTTTTCTCGGGAGATATAAAATTTAAAAGATTGGATTGTCCTGCTTTCGATTGAGTATCAGAATTTTTAATTCTTTCTAAACTAACTTTCATATTTTTTTCCTTAGTTTTTTCAGCCCAATAATATCCTTCATCTCGCGTACCTTCTGCCATCAAAACAAAAACTTTTCCTTCTTTCTTTCTACCTGTGCGACCTCGACGTTGAATAGAGCGTATAGCGCTAGGAACAACATCATAAAAAACTACTAAATCACATTCTTCAATATCTAATCCCTCTTCAGCAACGCTTGTGCCTACTAATGTATTATATATTCCCTCTTTAAATTCCATCAATAATTTAATTTGTTCTTTTTGAGTTAAGCCTTTATCTGAACCCCTTGTTGCTTGCCCTACAAACTTATGCATCTTTATAATATCATCTTCTTTAAAATTCTTTACTATATTATTTACAGAATCGCGAAAATGACAAAAAACAAGAATCCTTGAATTTGAATTTTCATTTATTTGGTTTGTTAAGATTTCTTTTAGGATTTCTATTTTCGGATGAACCAATCCTTTAGAATGTAGATCATAAGTTAATCTTTGAGCACTTTTAAAATCTTTATCATTAAATAATTCTCTTAAAGATTTATTTGCTGTGTTCTTCCTAATCTTCTCTTCATTTTTTTTGAAATAATCTTTGAGAGAACTTATTCCTTGAGTTTCTATTAATTCTGTCATATGAGATAATCTGATCGCATTAGCCGCTATCTTTTTTGCATTAAACATCTGGAACTTTTCGTCATCATCTTTTGCTGTAGAAATTCTTCGATTAATTAGATGGTTTAACTTTAATATATCTTTTCTGGTAATCTTTGAGATATCGTAAGATCCAAGTAGATCATTTTCTTTTAGGATTTTATAACTATTTCTCAATTTCTCATCTAAAATTCCTTTTATTTCTAAAAATTCGCGTGGGAGCTTAATTTTTATCCATTCATTATCTACTTTATGAATATAGGGTTTAACATCTAAATCCTTTTCTGTTCTGATTTCGATATGATCAATGAATATATTCTCTTTAATTTCATTAATTTTACCCTCAGTTGAACCTGGACTTGCCGTAAGACCTAATATTTGAGTGTTACTAGAATTATCTCTATATTTTTTAGCAATAAAACAGTACGCATAATCTCCAACAGCTCTATGACATTCATCAAAAATTATTAATGAAACATCTTTAATTGAGTATAACCTTGAAATAAGATCATTTTGGAGTACTTGTGGTGTCATAAAAGCAACTTTTATGTTTGTCCATAATTCTTTTCTTTTTTCAGGAGCAATTGCACCTGTAAGAGATATGAGTGATTCTTCAGGAAGCTCAGTCAAATCTAAAAATGATTTAAAGTGTTGTTCTACTAAAGGTTTAGTGGGTGCTAAAAGTATAACTTTTGAATTTTCAAATTCAGTTAACCTTTGTACGGCAAGCATGAGAGCTATGATGGTTTTCCCTAAACCTGTAGGAATAACGACTAAACAGTTTCGATTTAAACAATTAATAAAAATATTCTCCTGATATTCCCGTCGAGATATTGTATTTCTCTTAATTAGAGGGTGAGATATAAATTCTTCATTTGCTGTTACAAAAATCACCAATAAGTATTAGAATATTTTAGTTTTTGAATATACAATTTAATTGAAATATTTAAACTAACAGACTTTCTAAGATCTTTAAAAAATACTTAAATTCTTAAATCGATTTAATAATAATTTAATAAATAAGATTTCAAATGAGAGTAAAGTAAAATTTAATTCATATTACTCATTTATCATAAATTAAAGTAAGCGCGGGTGGTCTAGTGGTATGACGACATTTATAATGCTAATAGCATGTAAAGCGCTAAACGCTCACACCGTGTAAATCAGGGGTTCAATTCCCCTCTCGCGCATTTATAAACCTCATTGGTTCATTTCCTTAGAGACTCTAAAATTGTCTTAAAGTGGCAAAAAACAAAAAAGTTATATGAAATCCTACATTTTAAAACTTTAAATTACTCTTTTTTTGGGTTGAATTATGTCTAGTTTTTTAGAATCTCGAGAACTACGCAAGATGTATAAAAAAGTAAGAAAGTATGTTAAAATTGGCCCAATTTTTTTAACAAGATACGAAAAAGCTAGAATCGTTGGTGCAAGAGCACTTCAGATTAGCTATGGCGCCCCAATTCTCGTGGATAAGCCTAAGAACATGATAGATCCAATAAAAATTGCCCAGTTAGAATTGAGATCAAAAATCTTACCTTTAACCATAAGACGTGAGTATCCAAGTGAGGAATTTCAAGATATTCCGATAAACAAATTAATTTTAAAAAAGGATTAGTTAATTTATAGATTATTGAACACGGTATTTTCCCCGCTCAGTCAGAAAATAAACGTGTTTGTCTCCAACCAATTCAGACTCTATATACCCTTTAGAACCTAAATCTTCAAGAATTTTTTCTAATTCTGCTTTTTTAAATCCAGGAATTCCTAATGGTATCCTTGATTGGTTAGCAATGATAGCAATTCGTTCTAAAAATAATCTTTTACCCATGAATGTTTCCAAAATCGTGATTTCATCATTTGAAAGTCTTTCAAACTGATCATGTTCTAAATAGCGTTCCTTTAGAGTTTGTGCGAGGTTTATAGTTTCTGGACTTATTTCTTGTTTTTTCACTTCAACATGTTTTAGCGTAACTAAATCCTTTGCAACTGGTTGCTGTTTTTTTTCAGAAGATGTTTCTAAATGAGCTTCTAATTTCTCTTTTTCTTCGTTATCTTTTTCAGTAGACTCATTATTTTTATTTTCCATAATATTACCATAAGGAATTTAATTATAAAAATTTATATTTAAATAATGAAAAAGGTCTTAGAATTAAAAACTGGAGAAACCATAATTATACGACATTTAACTAAATCAGATGTTGATGATGTTTGGTATAATTTCAATGAAGTAATAGAGGAAGGAATTTATTTACCTGTTTTTCTTCCAGTGAAAAGTCAGATAGAAAAAGATACATGGTATCTCAATGTGAAAAAAGAAAATGAAATCTGTATAATAGCAGAACATCCTGGTTTAAATGCACCTTATAAAGTAATTGGACAATGCGAAATCTCAAATATGGAATGGGATGCCGCTTCTCATGTAGGAGTATTAGGTATTATTATAAGAAAAAAATATAGAGACATCTTTGTTGGAAGAAGTTTAATTGATTTTGCTATTCGAGAATCTAAAAAATTAAACAATAAAGAAAAAATTATTCTCAGTAGTTTTTCAACTAATGAGAGAGCACTCCATCTTTTTAAAAAATTAGGTTTTACAGTTGTAGGAATCAGGAAAAAACAATTTCTTTTGGACTCAAAATACATTGATGAAGTAATGATGGAACTTTGGATTGATGATTATTTTAACGAAAATTTCTAAAAAAAATTAAGAATTAGATTTACAATTTCATTATTATGGGAATTTTAACTTTTTATGGTAATCCTTTAGTCCTTGTGGATCGAGAGGATTCTCATTTAAGAATATGAAATTTAAATTATGTAGATTTTTAATACTTTCTTTTCTAAATTCTGAAATATTATTTCTCCCTAAATGCAACATAATTAGATTATGCAAATTGTCCAAATTCTCTAATTTTATTATGTTATTATTATCTAAATATAATTCCTGTAACTCTATTAGATTTTGTAGACCTTCTAAATTTCGGATTTTATTATTTGAGAGTTCTAATTTTTTTAAATTTACTAGGTTATCAAGAGATTCAATTCGTTCAATTAAATTATTCGAGAGATATAATCCTTTTAAATTTTCAAGAGGTAATAATCCTTCAATTTGAGAAACTCTATTATTAATAAGATACAACCACATTAAATCTTTTAAAGATTGGAGCGAATCAATTTTCTCTATTTGATTAAAAGAGAGATTTAATCTTTTCAATAGGACCAAATTATTTAGATTTTCAATTACAGAAATTTGATTATGACTTAAATCTAATACCTCTAAATTATCTAAACCGCTTAATTTTTCGATTTTTCCTATGTAATTATTGTTAATGAATAACTTCCTTAAATTTTTTAAACATTCTATCCCTTCAATTTTTTGGATTTTATTATTTGATAAATTCAATTCTTCTAATTTTATTAAACTCTCTAAACTTTCACTTTTTTCTATTTTATTATAAGATAGATCTAATGTTCGTAATTTTTTTAGAAATTGAAAACCATCAATCTTCTTAAGGTAATTCCTTTGGAGATAAAGATGCTTTAAACAAATCAAACTTTTAATGCCTAGAATCTCAGATATTTTATTTAAATTAGAACTCTCACAATTTAAAGAGAATATCTTTCCATTTCTTAAGGTTACATGATACCCGCATTTATTTACATAATACTCCTTTAAAATTAAATTAATACAGATATCCAGAAATGACTCAGGGATAGAGTTGTTAGGATTGATATTATAAATATCCTCCAGCAGCTTATTAGGAGCATTTTTAAATTCCTTTCTCCTTAAAATATTCATAAAATCTATTACAACCTTTCGTGCTTTCACATGATTTAATGAATTTAATGTTTTTACGGCAAAAAGCTGTAATTCTACATTATTAACTTTATTTAAGGTATATTCTAATAATGGAATTAACATCTTGTTTTTTGAGTATTTTTCTTTTAAAGTTTGTCCTGCAGTTAATCTAATATCAAGATTTTCATCAGAAAGAAATAAGTGCTCGAAAAATTTAAAATTTTTACCTTCTTCGAGTAAACCATAATTTTCTAGTGCTTTCTGTCGTACAGTTGAATCACTTGAACTATCTATCCATTCTCTTAAAAGAGCTAAACCTTCTTTTCTTCCTATTTGATTTAAGTTTTCTTTGATATAATCCGGATCTAATTCCATATTAAGTATTTATGAATTGGGAAAATTCAACATTACATTAATTTATCAAAAATGATCAAAATAGTAAAAATCTAATCAGTAAAAATACTATAAAAAAAGAAAAATAAAAAACTTAAAATATTTATTCCTGTTCGTTTTTTGGTAAACATATCTGACGCTTTAGAAGCATCGGTGGATAACTTGTGGTCCCATCTCCTTGTATTCCCGTCGTGTGACCCACATACGATGGAAAGTTTTCAAAGATGAAAGAATCGAGCCACCAATCCAGACTGAATACATGCGCTCTGGAGGAGCTATGATTTTGACGTCTACGCTCTCTGGAATTTGCTCTTTTATCTCTTTCGTTAAACGTTCTTTAATCCCTGGAAACATAGTGGAGCCACCAGAAAGTACGATATTGCTGTATAAATCTCTTCGAAGATCTACGTCGCACTCTGAAATGGCACCTACGATTACATCATCAAGAGGTTCTAATTCTTTACCGATTACACTTGGGTTGAAAAAGCATTCTGGTGCTAAGAATCGCTCTACGCCGACGTTAATAGTCTCTCCATCAGGAAGCATGTAACTCTTTTCCATCCCAGCTACTTTCTTTGAAAGCATCATTTCTTTTTCAGGATCGATTGCTACATAGCATAATTTTTCCTTGATGTCTCGAACTATTTCTTTTTCTGCTGATGTTGTGAAAGAGTATCCCTTTTGTCGAAGAAGTCTCTGTAAATAGGTTGTAATATCTCGACCTGCTAGATCTATTCTCTGGATAGCGTGGCTTAAGGCGAATCCCTCGAAAATTGGTACAACGTGGGAAACACCATCACCAATATCTATAACACATCCAGTAGTACGACCAGAAGCATAGAGACTCAATACTGCTTGCATTGCAACATACAACGCAGGTGTATTAAAAGTCTCAAACATAATTTCAGCCATTTTTTCACGGTTTGGACGTGGATTTAATGGTGCTTCTGTTAAAAGAACTGGATGTTCACTTGGATCGATACGCAAATCAGTATAAAATGTATAGTGCCAGATTTTCTCCATAGCAGTCCAGTCTTCAATGATACCATGTTCAACAGGGAACATTAACTTTAAAACGCCTTTTAATTGCATAGCTTCCTCACCAATATAGTATTCCCGAGTATAATGCTCGACATCAGTCATAATACTT
>JABXKB010000054.1 GCA_013375485.1 Promethearchaeota archaeon
AATCATGATCAAGCAAGGGATAAGGGAAATACTCAAGTACTAGTACCTAAAGGACAAGAAGATTCATTTCCTTGGATAAATACTATGGAAAGAGAGAACGGTCTAAATGAGATCTTGGACATAATGGATGGATGTATGAAAGATCATGAATGTGTAATACGATTTTTTTGTTTAGGACCAAAAAACTCTAAGTTTTCTATACTCGCACTTCAATTAACAGATAGTTTATATGTAGCACATTCTGAAGATATATTGTATAGAGTTGGTTATGAGGAATTTAAAAGATTAAACAATTATGATGATTTCTTCTATTTTATTCATTCCTCGGGTGAATTAGCTGGAGATCCTCCGGTTACCAAAAGTCTCGATAAAAGAAGAATTTATATTGATTTAGAAAAAGGATGTGTACTTTCAGTAAATAATCAATATGCTGGAAATTCACTTGGTTTGAAAAAACTCGCCTTACGTTTAGGAATTTATAAAGCTAATAATGAAGATTGGTTAACAGAGCATTATTTTATAATGGGTATTCATCCTAAAGGAAAAAACAGAATTTCATTCTTCTGTGGTGCATTTCCTTCTGCATGTGGCAAAACTAGCACCGCTATGTTACCAGGACAAACTATAGTTGGAGATGATATAGCATATCTTCGAGTTTGGAAGGATGGTTATGCTCATGCTGTAAACATTGAAAGAGGTATTTTTGGAATTATCAAGGATGTAAATGCTAAAGACGATCCTGTCATTTTTGATGCATTGACAACCCCTAGAGAAACTATTTTTTCTAATGTGTTAGTTAATGATGGAACCCCTTATTGGATTGGAGATGGAAGAACAATCCCAGATGAGGGATTTAATTTTTCAGGTAATTGGAATACAGGAAAAAAAGATAAAGATGGGAGAGAAATACCACACGCACATCCAAATGCTCGATACACAATCCGTATTGAAGATTTGAATAATGCTGATCCTAATCTCCATAATCCAGATGGAGTACCTGTACATGGTATCTTATATGGAGGTCGAGATAGCGACACAATGCCCCCAGTAATTGAAAGTCTCGATTGGGAACATGGTGTCTTTTTAGGGGCTTCTATTGAATCAGAAACTACGTCTGCTACGCTTGGTGCTGAAGGAATCAGAACACAACAACCTATGGCAAATTTAGATTTTATGGTAGTTCCACTAGGAAAATATATAGAGAACCATGAAAAATTCGGATGTAAGTTAGATTATTGTCCCAAAGTGTTTTCTACAAATTATTTTCTCAAAAATAAGGAAGGAAAGTATTTAAATGGGATCTTAGATAAGCTTTGTTGGGTAATTTGGGCAGAAGGTCGGGCTAATGGTGATTTTAAAGCTATAGACACACCAATTGGTTATATTCCGGAATATTCGGATTTACAATTATTGTTTAAACAATACCTTGATAAAGAATATACAGAAAAAGATTATATTGAACAATTTTCTATTAGATCTAATAAACTTCTCGACAAATTAGATCGTATTGAAATATTGTATAAAAAAGAAAAGGGTATGCCAAAATTTTTCTGGGATATTCTTGATAATCAGAGAAAACGTTTAAAAAGTATGCAAAATAAGTATGGTATGGAAGAAATTTCTCCTATATTGCTAAAAAAATGATTTAACCCAAAAAAATAATTAAACTAAATATTTTAATCCGCTTCTTACTTTAAATACGTTCTTAATTCTATCAATTTCAATAAATCGTTTAATTTCTAAATTATTTAGTAAATCTCGCATTTGAATCTTATCCTTTTTTAATTCTTGTGCTAATCCTTCAATATCATTTTCATATGTACGAAGTATTTGAAGTAATGAGGAATATACTTCATATATATGATTTACTAAATAAGTAACCGATTCCTTTATGTTTATTCCAGTTTTAGTGCTTGTAGGAAAGATTTTACTATCTTCTGGCAAATAGTTTTGAGAACGAATTACTTCTGGAGATCGAGCACCTTCAACATCCTGTTTATTTGCTAAAAAAACCACTGGTGTGTTAGGAGGTAATATTTTTCTAATAGAATTTAATATTACAATTGCACTATCATCTTTTTCGGGAGCAGCAGCATCAAAAATAAAAATTATTCCATCCGAACCATTGGTAACTATACTTCTCATTATTGAGAATCTTAAAAGCCCCGGAGTACCAAACAAGTAGCAGTCAAATCCATTTAGCTTTATACTCCCCAGATCCATCCCAACTGTATAAAATTTTTCATCTTTACCTTTTGCTTCCACGTTTAAAGCATTTGGATCTATCGCTTTTATGTAACTTGATTTACCAGACTGCAATGGACCAGAGACCAGTATTTTTATAGTCGTTTCACCAAATTTTTAGTAATGCAAGTGTAACTTAGAATTTACTTTTTTATTTAATTATTTAAAAGGATAATATACTTGGATAATATATTTAATTCTAATATTTCTAATAGTTAATTCGTTTTTAAATATTAATATCTTCTTTTTCATTTCAAGTTTTCGTAAACAATTAAGATAGGTAATTTGTAATTAAATTAGCAAATTTTCTCTTAATTCTTTAAATTTTAAATAAGATTTTCCGAAATTTTTCTTTAATCTAATTTGCCAGAAAACCATTTATAATTATAGAATGAGCTTTTACTTTTTTCAAATCATTTACATTAATTCAAATCTTTCCGCTCTTTCTATTTTTTTTTTACTAAAACTAATAATCTGAGCTAAGATTTTAGATTTCTCTACAGAACTATTTAATTCACTTGGTTCAAAAATATATCCTTTATTTTGTGCAAGATTATAAATTCTCTCACCTGATTTTGTCCTAATCATAACAGTTGTATAACCAGTTTGAGAGCTTAACCCTCCGAAAGAAATATCCGCAAAATAATTTGAAAAATTTTTACAAACTCTACAAGCATGTCTCATAATGTCTTTAAGTTCAGAAAATTCTATTTTTAAAGGATTATCTTTATTTCTTAGATTAATTATTAAATTGTCTTTTATATTTATCTTCTCTATATCCTTAAAAGAAAAGTTGAACCTCTCTTCGATTCTCGCTCTAGCAACATCATCAAATTTAAAATTTTCGTAGCAAAATAAACCTAAAGTATACTTGACAATATGAGCAGGAATAATATTGAGTTCTTGCATTTTTCTTATGGAATGAATCTGGCAAGGTACTCCAACAACGGCAATTTTAATATAATCAGAATTTACGATTTTTTTTAATTCAGAAATAGTGGAGACAAATGTATTATAGTTCCCCAATTCCGGAACTGGACCTTTTAAGTCATAATACGTTCCCGCGGCTTCAAGAATTTCTTTCTTACTTTTAGCAAAAAATGGTATTCTCTGAAAAGAATTAATTCGTTTTGAAATAAGTGCACCATTTATCAAATTATTTTCTAAAAGAGCAATTAAAATAGCTGTAACAACACCCCCATCAGTAGCAATTTGCCTAATTTGTGGATCTTTCGCTTGAGCTGTCACAATTTTAAGCCAATTTCCAATTGGAGGTTTAAAATCGTATTTCTTATTTAATTCGTTATTCAATTCAAAAGTTTCTGGACAAATTAAATAACAAATTCCACAATGTAAACAATTTTCTTCATTAGAATAATGAGGTGGTCTATCTTCAGTTATTTCAATTGCTCCTATATCTGCTGCGGTACAAAAACTTACACATCCCCCGCATTCTCCACATATATCTTTTTCATGAACATCTTTAATGAGGTCTTCAAAAGATTTAGGCATGACATCACTCATTTTTGGTGTAGGGTCTTCAGCCATACAAATTTACCTTTTTGTTTCCAATAGTTATATAATAATTTTATAACATTTTCTAATATTATAATTTTTATTAAAAAAAAACATTTAAAAATGACGTAATTCGTATAATTCTTCCAATAAAAATATAGGATTTTGAAATTTCTTTCTTGATTTATTAATTTTATACGAAGCAATTTTTCTTGCTTAAATTAACTTGCTTTCAGGATCTTTTGAATTAATATTCAAAATTGATAATTAAAAAATTATAAAATTCGTAAATTAATACTTTTTTCTTACTTTATTTTCGAAATGATAAATGAAAATGTCGAAAATTTTAGAAAAAGTTATTTAAATCTGAAAAGGTAAAAAACCTTTAAATATTAAGATCGATCTTATTTATAATATTAGAATAAATTATTGTAAACCTTAAGAATATAATAAAAATATTATTAAAAATATTAATATTTATAATTTTAGAAAGTTAGAATCTAAAACATATCAAATTAATTAGTTTATGGTTTATAAAATTATGCAAATGGTTGATTTTGAATTTCGAAATGAGTTAATAAAGGAAGAATTCTCATTAAATTATTGTTATCAATGCGGAACTTGTTCTAGCTCATGTCCAGTAGCTTTTATCACTGAAGGTGAATATAATCCGCGAAAAATTATCGAACAATCACTTTTAGGGCTTAAAGATTTGTTAATAAAAGATCAAAAACCTAATGTATGGTTATGTTGTACATGTCAGATGTGTGTAGAAGAGTGCCCCCAAAACGTTTTTTTAACAGAAATATTTGAGAGAATTAAAAATAAGATTGTATTGGCAGGAGAACCCTATCCTGAAACATTTAAAACCCAAGCAAAAAGTGTAATTGAAAATGGTTTAGCAATTCCCATTACACATTCAATTATTCGTAGAAGAGATCAATTAGAGCTCCCAAAAGTAGAGTCTGCTAACATTGATGAGATAAAAAAATTATTAGATGCTACTAATTTTAAAAAAAAAATAAAATTGGTGGAGGAAAATAAATAAAATGTCTTATAGCTACTTTTTAGGTTGTGTAATTCCTGGAAGACTTCCATTTTTAGAAGCATCTGCGCGAAGAACATTTGAAGAGATTGGTATGGAAGTCGGAGATCAAGCAGAATATTCATGTTGTCCAGATCCTACTGGAGCAGCTCAACTGGATCATGAAACATTCTTAGCCTTAGGAGCAAGAAATTTATGTCTTTTTGAGGAAAGTAATAACAATATATTAAGTCTTTGTTCTGGTTGTACTGAGTCTCTCAAAACAGTTAAACATATTTTAGATAATGATGATGAGAAGAAAAAAGAAATTAATTCGAAATTAAAAGTAATCGGAAAAACTTATAAAGGGAATATTGATATTAAACATTTTGCTGAATTATTATATGAAAATATTAATAAAATTAAAGATAAGGTAAAAAGACCATTAAAAGATCTAAAAGTTGCAGGTCACCCTGGATGTCATTATTTACGCCCATCTGAAATAATAAATTGGGATGATCCTCTTAATCCTAAAACATTAGATGAATTAATTGAAGCAACTGGAGCAGATGCTGTTGAATATAATTTGAAGAATGATTGTTGTGGAAATCCAGTTGAAAAATCTGATAAGGATATCTCCCTAAGTATGTTAGAAAGCAAACTAAAAAGCATGAAAGAAGCAGGAGCGGATTGTATTGTTTGTATTTGCCCCGCTTGTTATCAGCAATTTGATTTCAATCAGAGAGAAATAAATAAGATCAATGATACAGACTATAACTTTCCAGTTTTTTACATAACAGAGCTGATTGCATTAGCTTTAGGAATGGATACTGAGAAACTTGGCTTAAATTTCCATAGGATTAAAGTTAATGATATTTTAGAAAAAATTACTTAATATAACAAAGGTGTTCTAATTTGGGTGAAAATTTAAAAAGAATAATGGTTATTGGAGGAGGAATCGCAGGAATTCAAGCATCTTTAGATTTAGCTGAAAGAGGTATAAAAGTCGAATTGATTGAGAAAAATGCCTGTATTGGTGGACGAATGGCACAACTTGATAAAACATTCCCTACTAATGACTGTTCTATCTGTATTTTAGCTCCTAAGCTCGCAGAGTGTTTCCGACATTCAAATATTACTTTGCATACACTTTCAGAAATAAAAAATCTATCAGGTCAACCAGGGAATTTTAATGTGAAAATATTCAAGAAAGCAAGGTATGTAAAGGCAGATGAATGTATCAATTGTGGACAATGCATAGAAAAATGCCCAATGAGGGTAGACGATGAATTTGATATGAAATTAAGAAAACGTAGAGCAATTTATATTGATTATGTGCAAGGAGTTCCCTCAATAATGACTATAGATAGAGAAAACTGTTTATTTTTCACAAAAAACGCTTGTAGAATTTGTGAAAAAGTATGTGAAAGAGAAGCAATCGATTTTGATCAAAAAGATGAAGAAATTGAATTAAACGTGGGATCAATCATCGTAGCAACTGGTTATGATATATTTGATCCAAAATCTCTTGAATCTTTAGGGTATGGACGATATCCCAATGTTGTCACTTCTTTAGAATTTGAAAGATTAATTTGTGCTTCTGGACCTTTGGGTGGACATTTGAAGAGACCATCAGACAAAAATGACCCTACAAAACTTGCTTTTATTAATTGTGTAGGTTCAAGGGATATAAAGAACAATCCATATTGTTCATCTTGTTGTTGTATGTATACGACTAAAGAAGCTATGATTGCTTATGAACATAATAATGAAATAGAGACTTCAATATTTTATATTGATCTTAGAGCAGCTGGTAAAGGATTTCGAGAATATATTAAAAGAGGAGAGGATGATTATTCTATTACCTACATTAAAGGAAAGGTAGCAAGGATTTTAGAAGATGACCAGGGAAACCCTCTTATTGTCTATGAAGATATTAATACTTCAAAAGTTAAACAACTTAAATTTGACTTAGTAATTTTAGCTACTACTATGGTACCTAAAAAAGATGCTGGAGAATTAGCTAAAATTTTAGGAATTAAAATAGACGACTTTAACTTTTTCAAAGCAAATAGTTTCCAACCACAAATATCTTCTAAAGAAGGAATATTTCTCTGTGGTGCTTGTAGGGAACCAATGGATATTCCAAGTTCAGTTGTTGATGCAAGTGGAGCAGCTGCTAAAGCTGCTGAAATAGTAATGAGGGGATAAAAAAAATGTCGGATGAAGATATTAGAATTGGAGTATTTATTTGTCATTGTGGTACTAATATAGGCGGTGTTTTAGATATTTCTGAGTTAACAGAATATACCAAGGCTTTACCAAATGTAGTGTATAGTGCTGCTAACCTATATACATGTTCAGAAGTTGGATTAAGTGAGATCAGAGAAAACGTGAAGGAACATAATTTAAATCGTGTTATTGTAGCATCATGTTCTCCTCGAACTCATGAACCTTTATTTAGATCAACTTGTCAAGAAGCTGGTTTAAATCCTTATTTATTTGAAATGGTAAACATTCGAGATCAAGATTCTTGGGTTCATATGAAGGAACCAGAAAAAGGCACTGAAAAAGCCAAGGATCTCATTAGAATGGGAGTTTATAAGGCTGCCCTATTAGAATCATTGGAAAAAATGCAAGTTAGTGTAATACCTTCTGCTTTAGTAATAGGTGGAGGGATCGCAGGAATGAATGCTGCTTTAAACTTAGCAAACCAAAACTTTGAAGTAAGTTTAATAGAAAAGGACTCTGAATTAGGAGGATTACTCAGACATCTAAATAAAGTATATCCTACTAATGAAGATTCTTCAAATTTATTAGAAACAAGAAATTTGGTTGAGAACCATAAAAAAATAAATGTATATAAATCTGCTGTAATAGAAAAAATTGAAGGATATGTAGGAAATTTTAAAGTAAATATTCTCCAAAATAAAAAAATGATTGAAATTGAAGCAGGTGCAATTATTGTTGCTACAGGGGCGAAAGCTTTATCACCAGAAGGTTATTATAATTATAATGGAAAAAATATAATAAGTCAATTAGAATTAGAGGGATTATTAAAAGAGAATTCAATCAACACCAACAATATCACTATGATCCAATGTGTTGGTTGTAGAAATGAAGAACGAAAATATTGTTCGAATATTTGTTGTATGACTGCTCTTAAAAATGCAATCCTAATCAAGGAACAAAATCCAGATGCTAATGTTAACATAATTTTTAGAGATATACAAACTCAGGGTGTTACCTATGAGGAATATTATAGAAGAGCAAGAGAAATGGGAATATTATTTATAAAATATTTACCAGAACAACCTCCAATTATTAAGAAAGATAGTATTGAGGTTTATAATGAATTTATGAATCAAGTTATAGGGTTTCCCTATGATCTAGTTGTATTATCTATGCCTCTTATTGCTAATGAGGATTCTGAACAGTTAGCAAAAATGTTAAAAGTTCCATTAGAAGAGAATAATTTCTATTTAGAAGCTCATGTAAAATTAAGACCTGTTGATTTTGCGACAGATGGTATATTTGTATGTGGCTCAGCTCATTGGCCAGCAGATATTTCAGAAAGTATATCACAATCAAATGCGACAGCTTCGAGAGCTAGTACAATACTTTCTAAAGAAATGTTAGAAGTAGAAGGGTCTACTGCTGAAGTAAATACTGATTTATGTATAGGATGTGAAGCATGTATAAAGATCTGTCCCTATAGTGCTATATCTAAAGATGAAGAGACTGATATAGTAATAGTTAATAAAGTAGTCTGTAAAGGTTGTGGAGTATGTGGTGCTAGTTGTCCACAAAATGCCATTGTTATACACCATTTTACAAGTGATCAAATTATTGCTGAAATTGTAACGTATGGAGGTGGAGAATAAATGGTATTTGAACCAAAAATTTTGGGATTTTTATGTAATTGGTGCTCTTATGCAGGAGCAGACTTAGCAGGTGTTAGTCGAATCCAATATCCAACAAATGTCAGAGTTATTCGTGTTATGTGTTCTGGAAGAGTCGATCCTGTATTTATAGCTGAAGCTTTTATGAATGATATTGATGGAGTACTTGTTTTAGGATGTCATTTAGGAGATTGCCATTATATAAGCGGAAATTATGAAACAGAATTAAAAATGAAAATGTTAAGTAAAACATTATCAATGATAAATTTCTCTGACCGAGTCCGTCTTGATTGGGTTTCTGCTGCGGAAGGAAATAGATTCGCTCAAATAGTTAGTGATTTTACTGCACATATCCGTAAACTGGGACCATCTCCTGTGAAAAATAAAAAAATAAAAAAAGAAATAATAGACAATCTAAATGCTGTTAAATTTACCTTATGTGATTCAAGGTTAAGAGCTTTAGTTGCTCGGCAAAGGGAATTAACAACAGATGGAAATGTATATGGGGAAATAATACCAACAGAAGAATTTGAGGAAATACTTGATAATGCTATTGAAACTGAGATTATTCGCCATAAAATTTTAGAAAAAGTTAAGAAAGAAGGTAAATCTGTCCCTGATATTGCAAAGGAAATTGATGTAGAACCTCATAAGGTATTACAACATATTGTAACTCTTCGAGCTCGAGGTTTGGTTGATGTTGACCAAATAAATGAAGAAATTCCCACTTTTATATCAATTAAAGAGGTATAAAGATGGAAAAAATTGGTTCAGTTCTAGTAGTAGGAGGAGGAATAGCAGGTATCCAAGCTTCAATGGATTTAGCAGATTCGGGCTTTAAAGTTTATTTAGCGGAATCAACAATGAGTATAGGAGGTGTGATGTCTCAATTAGATAAAACTTTTCCTACGAATGATTGTTCTATTTGTATACTTGCTCCTAAATTGGTTGCTGCAGGGCGTCATGAAAATATTACACTTTTGATTAATACAAATTTAGAAAAAATTGAAGGAAATCCTGGTAATTTTACTGTTGAGTTGAAACAAAGATCTTTGTTATTGGATCAGGAAAAATGTACTGGTTGTGGAGTGTGTGCCCTAGAATGCCCCGTAGAAGCGATTGACTTCTTTAATGAAGGGTTATCGAATAGAGCAGCGATATCAGTAAAGTTTCCACAAGCAGTTCCATTAGTTTTTTCAATTGACCAAGAAGTATGTATAGGATGTGGTTTTTGTAAAGGAGTTTGTAAAGCTAAAGCAATAGATTACACTCTTGAGGATAAATTTACTACTCTGAATGTTGGAGCTATAGTTTTAGCACTTGGGTTTGATGAATACGATCCTAGCCTTATACAACAATATGGATACAGCAAATATTTGAATGTGGTTACTAGTATTGAATTTGAGCGGATATTAAGCGCAAGTGGCCCGCATTCAGGACTTATCCTTAGACCCTCTGATGGAATAATTCCAAAAAAAGTAGCATTCCTACAATGTGTTGGATCAAGAGATAAAAAACGCGGTGTAGAGTATTGTTCTTCAGTGTGCTGTATGTATACCGCTAAAGAAGCTGTAATCGCGAAAGAGCATATGGAAATCATTGAACCAACGATTTTCTCAATGGATGTGAGAGCTGTTGGAAAAGATTTCGATAAATATATTGAACGTGCGCAAGATGAATATGGTATAAGATATATTAGAAGCAGAATATCAGATATTAAGGAAATATCAGAGACAAAAGACTTAATTCTTCATTATGAAAATGAAGAAGGAAAGGTAGTTAGTGAAATTTTTAATCTAGTCGTTCTAGCTGTAGGAGCTTTACCAAATCATAGTACAAAAGAGGTAGCAAAAAAATTAAACATTGAATTGAATGGTTATGATTTCTGCAAGACAAAACCATTCTCCCCAGTAGAATCATCTAGAGAAGGAATCTATGTATGTGGTATGATTTCAGAACCTAAAGATATTCCAGAAACAGTTGTAGAGGCGAGTGCTGCCGCAGGTGCTGTAAATATTCTTTTATATGATGTGAGGAACACATTAGTCACTAAAAAAGAATTACCAAAAGAAATTGATACAAGTGGAGAACCCCCTCGGATAGGGGTTTTTGTATGTCATTGTGGTATTAATATTGGAGGGGTGGTAGATGTTCCTGAAGTTGTTGAATATGCAAGTAAATTACCTGATGTAATTTATGCAGAAAGAAATTTGTATACATGTTCCGCTGATACCCAAACTAATATTAAAGAACAAATTAAAGAACATAATTTAAATAGAGTAATAGTTGCTTCATGTACACCAAGAACTCATGAACCTTTATTTCAAGCAACTATTAGGGAGGCAGGTTTGAATAAGTATCTCTTTGATTTAGCTAACATTAGGGACCAATGTTCCTGGGTTCATATGCATGAACCAGAGAAAGCAACAGAGAAAGCGAAGGACCTGGTGAGAATGGCTATTGCTAAAGCTCGAAAATTAGTCCCTCTTCAAGAACAGCAAGTAGAAGTCATTCACAAGGGAATGGTAATTGGGGGGGGTGTTGCAGGTATGACAGCAGCTTTAAATCTTGCAAGTCAAGGATTTGAAGTATTTCTCGTCGAGAAAAGTGAAAATTTAGGAGGATTTTCTAATAATATTTATCAAACTATAGAGAATCATAATGTACAGGAATTTCTTAAAGATTTAATAAATAAAGTTAATAATCATAAGCTTATTAATGTATTTCTTAACGCTAGAATTAACTCAATAGGAGGATATGTTTGTAACTTTACAACCAACATTACTTTCGGTGAAGATAAACAAAAGAAAGAATTTCAGCACGGTATTATTATAGTAGCAACTGGAGCTCATGAATATCAACCGAAAAACGATGAATATCTTTTTGCTAAAGATGATAGAGTCGTATTACAATCAGATCTAGAGAAAATTCTTTTTACTGAAGAAAAGAAAATTAATGAATTAAATTCAATAGTGATGATACAGTGCGTAGGCTCAAGAAATGAGGAGAATCCTTATTGTAGTAGGATGTGCTGTAGTGAAGCTATTAAAAATGCTTTAAAAGCAAAAGAAATTAATCCAAATCTTAATATCACGGTTCTATATAGGGATATTAGAACCTATGGGTTTAAAGAAAAGTATTACAATTTAGCAAGAGAAAAAGGAGTAATTTTCCTAAGATTTAAAGATGATAAACCTCCAGAAATTAAATTAGATAATGGAAATTTAAGTATTTATATAGATAAACCAGATATTGGAGATATCAAGATAAATGCTGATTTAGTTGCTCTAAGCGCAGGTATAGTTGCTGATGGTACAGCAAACGAAAATCTAGCAAAAATGTTGAAAGTTCCTACAAATGATGATAATTTCTTCTTAGAGGCTCATGTAAAACTCCGACCTTCAGATTTTGCAACCGATGGTATCTTTTTATGTGGTACTGCGCGGGGAACTGCAACAATTAGAGAAAGTATTGCACAAGCAATGTCAGCAGCCTCCAGAGCTACTACAATTTTGTCTAAAGATATATTAATAACTGAAGGTGTTATTTCCAAGGTTGATCCTGCCTTATGTATTGGTTGTAATAGATGTGCTGAGGTTTGCAATTATGGGGCGGTTGGTGTAAAATATGAAGAAGGTTTAATGATTTCTGAAGTAAATCCTTTACTTTGTAAAGGCTGTGGAGATTGTGCTGCTGAATGTCCAGCAGAAGCTATAACAATGAGCCATTTTGGACGCATTCAAATTGAACCAATGATAACCGAAGCTGCTAGAGTTACAGTCACAGATGGACAACCCAGAATTGTTGCTTTTCTCTGCAACTGGTGTAGTTATGCTGGTGCAGATTTAGCTGGCGTGAGTCGATATCAATATCCTCCAAATGTAAGAACTATAAGAGTTATGTGTTCTGGGGGCATCCCTAAGAGCTTTATATTACAAGCATTTTTAGAAGGTGCTGATGGTGTTTTTGTAGGTGGATGCCATCTAGGTGATTGTCACTATATAGCTGGAAATCAAGATACTTTAAGAAGAACTAATGAAATTGAAAAGATAATAGGATCTCTTGGAATTAATCCAGGAAGATTCATGCGAAAATGGGTTTCTGCGAGTGAAGGAAAAATATTTGCTGAAACCATTACAAATTTTACCGAAAAGTTAAAAAAATTAGGTCCTATCGAAAATGACTATAAAAAAGAAGAAATTCTGATAACAAAATAAAATAATATCAAATTCATAAAATTAGGAGTTTTATAATATGATTATAACTAAACAAAAGGATATTGAAGAAATATATGAAATGATAAAACCATACTCAAAAATCCTTGTTGCGGGATGTGATGGTTGTTGTCAACCTCCACGCTCAATTAACGAAGCAAAAGTTCTCGCACAAATGCTTGAATTGAAAGCGAGGAGTAATGGAAAAGAATTAAAGTGGAAAGCCATCACTGTTCTAAGACAGTGTGATGATAGAATTGCAGCAACAACAATAAGACCTTTTATTGAAGAATATGATGCAATTGTATCATTATCATGTGGCTTAGGGGTAGGAATGTTAAATAGAATTTTTCCTACAATTCTCACTTTTCCAGCACAAGACAGCATGTTTGGCGGAGCAGAGAATAATGGAGAAAATTATTTTGTTGAGTATTGTGAAACTTGTGGAGAATGTCTACTGGGAGTTACAGGTGGTATCTGTCCTATGGCCGGATGTGCAAAAAACCTGAGTAATGGTCCTTGTGGAGGCCAAGTTGAGGGTAAATGCGAGGTAGGAGGATATATACACGATTGTGCGTGGGTGAAAATTTGGGAACGATTGAAGAAATTTAATAGACTTGATCTATTCACGACATATAGACCCCCAAGAAATTATCAGATATGGTCGAGCCCAAGATTTATACATATATATGAACCTATTTCAAATGAAGAAGAATCAAAAAGGGAGGAAAAGGTATAAAATGCCACAAAGACCTGCTTATAGTAATTTAGTTAAAACAATCCGAGAAGGAAAGTTTGTATTCACTGGGGAATTAGAACCTGAAAAGGATTTTGATTTAAAACATGTTCTACATTCTGCAGAAGAGATGAAAAAAACCGGAAAAATAGTAGCAGCCAACGTTACAGATGGACCACAAGGAGATGCTTATACGTGTTCAATGGTCCCTTGCTACTTAGTTCAAGAAAAAGTTGGTTTAGAAACGATTTGGCAGATGACTGTTAGAGACAGAAATCGAATTGCCTTATTTGGCGATTTATTAGGTGGAGCGATACTTGGTCTTAAAAATTTACTTGCCTTAACTGGAGATCATTCTGCTCTTGGAGATCACAGCAACGCTAGAGCGGTTTATGACTTGGATTCCACTCAATTGATAGAACTCGTTTCAAAGATGGTTGATGAAGGAACTGATCTAGAAGGAAATGAAATAGAAGGTGGAAAACCTCAGATAAATGTGGGGTGTGCAGCAAATCCAAATTCAAACCCAAGAGAACCAGAAATTTTAAAAGTTGGTAGAAAAGTAGAAGTGGGTGTTGATTTCATACAAACCCAAACAAGTTTTGACGTAGACGACGCTAAGGAGTTCTTGAAGGAATTAGAAAAATACAACATACCTGTTTTGCTTGGATTATTCCCAATTAAAAATTATGGAATTGCATGGTATTTCAATGAATATATTCCTGGTGTTTCTGTTCCTAATGACTTTCTCAACGCCTTGAAAGCAACAAAAAAAATTAAAGATAAAAAAGAAAAATATGCGGCGATCGATAAAATCAATCTTGAGTTTTTTGAGCCATTTATTAAAGAAATTAAGAAAACTACGAAGGCTGCTGGTATTCATTGCATGGCTGTCCACTATGAAAGACTATTTGGACCACTTCTTAAAGATTTCTGAGAATGGGTGTATATATTTAAAGATAAATAATATTTTGAAATTTAATTAAATTTTTTTAACAATTAGAAAATAAATATAAAAGGGCTGATTATGAAAAATCTTGACGAGAAGGATAAAAAAATAATAGAAATGCTACTCGAAAATTCAAGACGACCTTATCATGAGATTGCAGATGCGGTTGAATTATCTGAATCAACCGTTAGGAAACGAGTGATTAAATTGCAAGAGGGTGGAATAATTGAAAAATTCACTATTAAAATCTGTCGAGAAGATGAGCGATGTATATATGCTTTTCTCACTCTTGTTCCAAAAAACGAATCAGAAGTTAAAGAATTGCTAAGAGAAACATTAGTTCTTCCTCAATGTGAAGAAGTTTTCAAATTAGCTGGAAGATGCGGTATTTTAGTCAAAGTAAATGTCTCTGATACTAATGAATTGGATGCTTTATTGGAGATGTTTCGAGCTCGAACTGATATCGAGAGCGTAGAACGGGTGTGTGTCGTATTAAGGCCTATAAAAACAATTAATCAATCTGAGGGTCAAATTTTATGAGGATTTTTTAAATGCATTTGTAAAAACCATCTCATCACTAACAACTTGCCATGTTCTCCAACCATTTGCGACTTTTTCTCTAACTTCTGTAATAAAGGCATCATATCCAATCTCACGACATCTTTTCAAATTATTACATGTATCTCTACTATATCTTGTGCAAATCAACTTAGTCATTTGACCAGGATCTGCCATTGGCATTGGATTGTTTTCTACTTGAGAACACGGAGTCTCTACCGTGGGATCATAATTGTTACATTCAGCACATGTCCAAAAACCTTTAGATTTGACACACTTCGCAACACCACAAAATTGGGCGGCGAATCCGCCTGTAAAACATCCGGGACACTTTCCCCTCTCACCGTTTTTTATTAATTTATTTAATACTTCTAAAGTGATATTAATCTCTTCTGGATTTAATCCAATAGTAATCCCAGAATCCTTTAAATTACCTTCCTCCCAAATATTCTTTAATTTTTTAACGGCTTCTAAACCTTCTCCTGTATGAGTATCGCATCCTAAGCATATAATACCGCATGGCGCGAGGATTCCTCTATCCTCTTCTTTTACATCTTCTAATTTTAAATTCAAATTTGATCACTCAATATTTAATATAATTTTAAATGATTAGTTAAACAATACTTCCTTTAAAAAATCCAGGTCACTATCAAATTAGTTAGAATAAAGTTTTGCTAAAGTTATATTGGTTGGATTTTTCCATTCTTAATTCTTACTTTATCTTTAAGTAGATCTGGGTTTGCTTTCACAGTTTTTTCTATAAGCTTTTTATAGTTTTCTCTTAATTCAATTGTTCTATGAGGAGGTTTTTCACCAATAGCTATTTGAGCTAATTCCAACATATGATAAGTTTCTATATTCCTTTCTCTTGCCGGTTTTGCTAAAGACAAACATCCAGTACAACTAACAGCCATTAATTTCGCATTAATCTCTTCAGCTTCAGCTATTCTCATTCCTGAGATTTCATTGTAAATTTCTTTATTTGAATCTGAAACAGAAGACCCACAACACAAAGTCATTTTCCGATTATGTTTCATTTCTACAACATCATACCCTAATATTTCAAGTAATTCACGAGGGGCACTATATACTTCATCATCTAAGCCAATCCAAGCACAAGGATCATGAAATGTTATCCTTTCTTTAATTTTTGTAGTAAACTGGATTTCATCTTTATGATATTTCTCAATAAGATATTGGCTAAAAGTCTGAAATTCGATACTATTCTTAAATTCCGGAATAAGATTTGAATAAACTCCTTTCATCATTCCTAAACATCCAGGACAGAACATGATGAATTTTTTGACTCCAAGTTGATTGAATTCATCTAATAACGACTTACCTTTTATGTTAATTTCTTCATCACCAAACATTGTTGCAATACCTCCACAACAATACTTAGCTCCGCCTATTTTTGGTAATCCTTCCAATAATTTGGTATTTAGTAAATCAGTTTGGATGTAAGAAAGGCTACACCCGAGATAAAACATTTCCTCACTTTTAGGTGGATTTAAATATTCTTTAAGATTTTTTTCCTTTGTTGCGGTTTCCAGTTGCATAGCGATTGTAGCTGAGTTAACAGGAACTTCTTCAGAAATAAAATAGAAACGTGGTAATCCTTGTTTGCTAATATTTTTTACAGTTATTTCTCTTATAAGTTCACTAGGATTTGAATGCGTAGGACAGATACTATCACAATATGCACATCCTATACAGTTCTTTAATGATTCACTCTCCGTTCTGGTTTCAATCATGTGAATTATCGCTTCCTTAGCACTTTCCCTTGACAATTTTAAATAAGGACACTCAACAAGACAATTTCCACATTGTTCACAAGTCGCTTCAATAAACTTCACGAAAATCTCTCTTATAGATCTCTCTATCAGTTATAGTATTTTGAAATTAATACAAAGAAAGATTCATTTTACTTATAATTTAGAAATAATTAATGTAATAGCATAAATATTTCAACAAGAATGTTGCATTAAGCAAAAGATTTTTAAAAATAGTAAATATTTAAGTTTACTTTAATAGCTAAGTTTAATCATGATAAAAATGAAAAAAATTGTGGATGATGTTTATATAGTTAAACCGTATGATCCTAATGACCCAGCATCTTGTGTTTACATGGTTGACACAAAAAGCGATAGTGGATTAGTGTTGATTGATGCGGGGATGGATATTGAATTAATCCGAGTTATAGAGAAAGATGGGTTTGATCTAAAAGAAATTAAACACTGTCTTATAACACACGGTCATATAGACCATTATGGTGCATGTCATAAGCTTAAAGAATTTAATAAAGACGTTAAATTTTATGCACATGAGCTAGATGCTGAAGATAATGAGTTAAAAATAAGAGATCCAAATATTGCTCAAATGTATACAAACTATAAATATGAGCCTGTTAAAATTACTAGAAAAATAAAAAATGATAATGAGATTTTAAAATTTGGAAATTATGAGTTTAAGTGCATACACATTCCTGGACATACTCCTGGCTCAGTAGCTTATCTCTTAGAGACAAAGGGTCAAAGGATATTATTCGGTGGAGATCTCCCTGGAGTTGTTCTTAATACGCAGGGGGGAGACTTAGAGGCTTACGTCAAATCTATTCAGAAATTATTAAATCTTAACATTGATATAATGTGTGAGGGTCATGAAAATATCATTGACCCAGCGAAAAAAGTATCTAAATTCCTAAGGGGATACATACAACTTAACAAGCAATTAAACAAGATCATAGAAAATCCACACAATCCAAAAATACTGTTTGAATTAACATTACTCACTTATGAATTAGAGTTTTATGAGAATGCTTTAGATTTTTGTAATTATTTGTTAGAAATCGACCCTGACAATAATGATGCTCTTAAATTAATACCAGAGATAAAGAAACACAATCCTATTGAGATTAATTATATAAAGGGACTTTTGGCGTAAGGAACTAAATAATTTTTGCAATTATTTATTAGAAATTGAACCATATAATTCTAATGCTCAAGAGTTACTTAAAGAAACTATTAAGCATAACCCTACTAAAATTGATTGGATTAAAAACCTCATTAATTGAGTCACTAATTCAGAAAATTAAATCTTTTCATAAACTGAAGAGTTTAATCGGTAATAAAATTAATACTCAATTTATAACCGAAACTAATTTGTGGTTATAATACTTTCTTAAAACTAACCTTAGAATATCTTCAAAACAATCTAAAACGCCCTCTCCGCTAACAGCTATCGTATATCGTGAATCTACGTTTTTGTAATCATAATATTTTATTTCATTTAAGAATTCTGTTGGATTAAATTTCTTTGGTAAATCTTGTTTATTAAAGGCAATAATAATGGGAATGTCTTTAAGGGTTTCACGAAAATAAGAGAGAAGTTCTTTCCAAGAAGCTAAATTTCGCTCATAAACGTCTTTTTGAGAATCTATTACAAAAATAATTCCATCAACAGCTCGTAAAGTAACTGGCCTTGTTACGAAATAGAAATCCTGACCCGTGGTTGTATAAATATGAAGTTTTAGTCTCCAATCCTGATTTTGAAATGTAACTGTACCATAATCAAAAAATAACGTCCGGTTTACTGTGCTTTCAATACTATGGAGCGCTTCACCTTTACCAAAATGAGAAAATAAAGCCTTAATAGAAGTT
>JABXKB010000055.1 GCA_013375485.1 Promethearchaeota archaeon
TATATGGGATTTTGGGGGACAAAGATCGTTCAATCCATTTAATCCCACATTCTATGCTAATGTCGATATTGCGTTATTTGTTTTCGATTTAACAAGACCGAAAGAAACTTTAAAAAATATTAAAAGTGAATTTTTAGAAAATGTGAATCGGTATTCCGAAGATGTCTTAATACTTTACGTAGGAAATAAATTGGATCTGCTTTCTAGCGATAAACAAGTTAAAACTTCATTAAAAGACTTTTTGGCAAAAAAAGATCATGCAATATTAATGTCAGCAAAAACACGGGAAAACGTAAATAAATGTTTTGAATTGGTGATTCATACATTTTTAAGAAAAGCGGAAATAATGTACCCTGATGTAGTTCTTAGTGATACTGCTAAAGAATTTCTAACTCTAATAGGTACGAATGAAAAGGAATTAAAAGAATTATTAGTAAATTTAACTAATATTGATACAGCTTTTCAAAAAATTAAACCAATACCTAAAACTAAAGAGAAAGATGGAGATAAAAAAGAAGATAAAGACTTGAAGTACTATGAATTTCTTAGACAAGAATTGCAAAAGAATGAAAATCAAAAAAATGATGTTTTTGAACAATTCTTAATTAATATATCTGAGCTTGAAAAAACAATTAAACATATAAAGAAAACACAGGTAAAATCAGTTCAAAATACGGTCGATAACTTAGAAGAACTGTTAATTGCTGCAAAAAAAGATTTTGAGAAGAATGTTGAGTTTATAAGAAAATTAAATGCAGAAGAATTCGAATTGATAAAAATAATCTCTAAAACAAAGGAAGAATAATCAGAACCGGTAAAAAAAGTAAATCAACTTGAAAAAAAAGAGATAAAAAAAAATATAAAACCTCAAATAAATTTATACAAAACATATGAGGAAGAAAATCCTGGTAAGAAAGCAATATGGAAAGGTAAAGAAACTTAAGATTTTTTAGCCTGGAAAAAAAAATATGGACAAATTATGAAAATCCTAAATAAATAAAAGGTGATTAAAAATATCTGAAGAAGTATCTTTAAAAGATTTTAACAAATTAAAAGACCAAGTAAATAAACTTAATAATAAATTAGACGATCAGTTAAAAAAATCAGAACAAAAAATGAGTGATCAAGTAAAATCACTTGAGCAAATTCAAAATGGTCAACTTAATAACCTCGAAGTTAAATTAACTGAGCAATTTAATAAATTAGAACAAAAAGTGAAAGATGAGTTCACACAGCTTGATGAAAATATAGTAGGGCAAGGAAATACGACTAATAAGAAAATTGAAGATCTAGCAAACATGTTTGAAGGAGAATTAAAAGAAAAATTTACAAATATTAATAAAAAATTAGAGGAGAACTTCAAAACACTTAATCTAGAAATGGAAAACACATTCAGAGATATAAATCAAAAACTAAATGAGAATGTGAATATCCTTGAAGAAAAGATTGGATCTTTATTAGATAGAATAAAAACTGTAGAAGAAGATTTTTCAACTAAGTTGAAGATCTTCACTGAAGAAATCGATACAAAAGAAGAAGTTCTAAGAGAAATGTTAAAAAAATTCGAAGCAGATAATATAGAATTTAAGAATAATCTTAAACCCGTATTGGAAACTCTCAAAAGTCAACAAGATTTAGTCAAAATAACCCTTGACGTGCAAAAAAAGCAGATACACAAAAGTGCGAAAGAATGGATAAATGATGAAATAAAATTAGCTTGTAAAAACAAAGAAAGAGAAATCCTCATGAATTTATGGATTGATGAAATGAAAGAAATAATTGATAACTTGGATAAATTAAAAGATATACATCCAAAAGAATTAAAACTTCATATAAATGAAATTTCAAGCACTATTGGATCATTTAAACAGAAGTATATAAAATAAATCTTTTTATAAAATTAATATTGTATTGAAAATATGAAAATCTAAAATATTTAGAAACGGTTTTTTAGACAATTAGAACTATTTCAATAAAATTATCATAGATATAAAAAAAACATAAAATGAAAATATATGAGCCCTGATATTATTTCTCTTGGTGAATTATTAGTTGAATTTATGCGTACTGAAAAAAATATTCCCCATGGATTCCTTGGAGCTACATATAGAGGTCCCTTCCCAAGTGGAGCACCAGCAATATATATTAATTCTGCTGCTCGAATGGGAGAAAAATTGCAATTAACTACGGGATTTATCGGAGTAGTAGGAAAGGATGAATTTGGAAAATGTATAATCGAAAAATTACAAAATGATAATGTTGATACATCTCAAATAAGAATCACGGAAGAGTTAACTACGGGAATTGCATTCAATCAATACAATTCTGATGGTTCCCGGAAATTTATTTTTGCTAAAGGAGCTGCTGGAGAAACCTCTCCAAACGATATAAAAGCAAATTATTTAAAGCATATTAAAAATCTCCACATTATGGGTAGTTCTCTTTCTATTAGTGAAAAATCTAAGAATGCTTGTTATAAAGCAATCAAAATTGCAAAAGAAATGAACCCAGATGTAGTAATATCATTTGATCCTAATATTAGACCTGAAATGTTAGAGTTAGAAATTATTTTAGAGATTTGTAAACAGGTATTAGAAACAACAACAATTTTATTTCCAAGTGGAGAAGAAGCTGAAATGTTAGCTGGAGTAAAGGGATCAAAAAAAGCCTGTCAAAAATTAATTGAAATGGGACCAAAGATTATTGTATTAAAACAAGGAAAAGAAGGGTGTATTATTTTTACTCCTGATAAACGTAATGGACAAAAGGTTGAGGGCTTTAAAGTGATTGAAAGAGATCCTACTGGAGCAGGAGATTCTTTCGGGGGAGCTTTCATCATAGGATTCTTAGCAGGTTGGGAATTGAAAAAAATTGCTACTTTCGCAAATGCAGTAGGCGCCCTTAAAGTTCAGTCTTTTGGTCCTATGCCCAATACTACATATGATGATGTTATTGAATTAATGGAAAAGAATGAATAATAAATATTTCAATTAGTTCTGCAAAATATTGAGGAAAAATTATGTATTATTTTTTGAAGAAATAAGTAATAGATTAGTAAAACCTAAAAAATAATATAAAATTAGGAGGGTTTAGAGTGTCTGTTCAAACGCGAATTATTGATAAAGTTTTACCGATATCTATCAATCCGGTCAAAAGACACAGTAACCCTCTTTTTGGAGATTAAATGAATTAAAAAAATACAATTTACCGTTTAAAACATTTTCATTTATAAATTTATTCATTTATTTGGTCCTAATACTCAAATATTAAAGAGAAAAAATCAACATTTAAATATCTGAACTCTCTCTATTTCTTAAGAATCAAATATGATGAGCAATATAATGTTCTATTTGTATCGACATCTATTTAAACAAAATAGATTTTGCAATAAAATGAAAAATTGCAAAAATTAATTAAATTTTCATATTCTAATTCTAGATGAGGTATTAATTATCATAATCTAATATTGATAACTCCAATAAAATGACTAACTCGGAAAAGGAAACTGATAGAGTAGATAAATCGGAAAAGGAAACTGATAGAGTAGATAAGGAATTTTTATCTAAAGCTAAGAATTCAAGAGATATGATTGATAAAACATTGAGAAAATTTGAGAATAGTATTGAAGATATATCAGAAACCATAACAAATGGAGAGGTAAGGGAAGAAAAAGAGATAGAGAAGAAGGCAAAAGAAAAAATTAGCGAAGAAACAAAAGAAGTTCAAGAAAAACTAGATAATATTTTAAAAAAAATTGATGATAAAGAAGAATATCTAGCTGCAATTGAGGAGACTATCACACAACTTGAGGAAAAATACAATAAAAAAACTGATGAGATGACTAATTTAGATGAAAGGTTAAATATAACTAAAGAAAGTAAAGAAAATTTAGAAGAAGAATATATGGAGCTTCTAAAAAACAATGAACAATTAGTAAAAACGTATGAAACAAGGCAAGTGGACTTAATTGTGCTTACCGATTCAATAAAAGAGAAAGTTGCTACTCAAGACGAATTACGTACTAAAATTTCAAAAATGAATCAAGAATTGCAAGGAAAAGAAGATTTAATAGATAAACATAGAGAAGACTCAGAAACGTTAGAGAAAAAATTAAGAAGTCAACGAGCTGAAAATGAGTCTTTAAGAGTATCAATTAGTAAAAATAAAATTGAATTGGAACATTCTAATTCAGAAATTGAAGCAAAAGAAGAGGAAAAAAACCTATTAACCGAACAAATTGAGAAAAAAGAAAGAAGAATTAAAGAGATAGAATCAAAACTTGATGAATATAAAGAAGGATTTCCTGAAATGGAAAAACAAAGAGAAACATACGAAGAACTTCTTGCTAAATACAAAATACAATTATCAGATAAACAACAACAAATGATAGAGATTGAATCTCGAATACAAGAATTGAATGATACCGCAAATTCTTTAATAGAACAAATACTTTCAAAAGAAAATTTGATTGAAGCAAATGAGAAAAGAAAGAACGAATTAAAAGAAGATATTGAAACTTCGAATACAGAGTATATCGAACGAGAAGGGAGACTAGAGGCTTTAACTGAAAAATTAAAAAGTGTGGAAGCTGATCATGAAAAATTAAGAAAAGCAAAAGAAGCTATTGAAACTAGCACTAATGATTCTAGAACGATCTTACAACAACTTAAAATAGAATTAGAAAATCAAGAGAAAGAAATTCGAGATAAAGAAAGTCGAATTCATAGATTAGAAGCTTTATCCGCTATATATCGAGCTTCTAAATTTTTTGGTGGTATCTTAATTGGAATTGGTATATTTTTCATAATCTGGTCAGTAGGTATATTTTATAATTTTATTGATTTAGGAGATGTTACCAATTTTATAATGGGTCTATTTCTATTAATTGGAGCTATTTTATCAATTATTTCAGGTATATTTCATTTGGAAAAGTCTTGAAATTTCGATTTATTAACTTATATTTCAATTTTTGAATTTTGATAATAATATAATGCGATAGAATTGACTGAAAAAGAAGAAAAGAAAATTCTCCCGACTCGGAATGTAGGTTTATTAACAGGAATTTTGTATGGGATCGGGTGTGGTATTGGAGGTTCAATTTTTATCCTTTTAGGAGAAGCGATTTATAAAGCCCAATCTGGTGTTTTAATAAGTCTTATTCTGGGCGGAATTTTAATATTCATTACAGCTCTTAATTATAGTGAATTATCTACTAGTTTACCTATATCTGGGGGTGCTTATAACTTCAGTAAAGAAGCATTAGGTGGTTTTTTAGCTTTTATAATTGGTTTTTTTTTATGGATTGCAAACATAGCAACATTTTCATTTTCCGCTCAAGCATTTTTTGTAGTATTCAAAGCTTTTTTTCCTTTAACATTTGTTAATTACTTATTTATACCAATAACCATTATACTAATTCTTTTTACTGCTATTGTAGTGTTCAGAACTCAAAAACTAGCTTTAAGAACTCTTATTTTTTTAACAATTATCTTGTTGATAATCTTTGGAATTTTTATTTTTTCAGGAATTTTTATAGCTCCTACAACCAATGTATCTAGTTATGATCCCAGTTTTCTACTCTCTAGTACTAACTTTTTTAGTGTAATTTTTATGTTTTCATCCTTATTCATCTTTTTTACAAGTATTACTTCAAATCTCGCTTATTTAAACGCAGATTTGAAAAATCCTTCAAGGAATATTCCAAAAACTAATATTTTTGCAATTTTAATCACATTACTAATTTACTTATCCATGACAATCGTGGTACTAATCAATATTGGCTCTAATACAGAAGGATTAGCGGAATCCCCACTCTTGTTAGCAATAGTAATGAATGATATATTAGGATTCCCTGGATATTTATTAATGGGGATTGCTGCTGCTATATCCACATTTATAGCAATGAATGCTGCATTGGGTTCTGCCGTGGCTGTGATGTATGCACTAGCAAGAGATCATTATATATCAAAAAGGTTTTTAAAAGTAAGTAAAAAAACTAAAGTACCTACTCTAGTAGTAATAATTACTACTACAATTGCGATATTTTTTACAATCATAGCACTATTATTTACAAATATTGGATTTACAGCGAATATCACAACATTTATTTATTTTTTTGGATTAGCTTTTGTTAATTTTGCGGCTGTTATTCTCAGATATAAAAGAAAAGCATTAGATCGTCCCTTTAAAGCACCATTTTTCCCCTATTTGCCTGTAATTGTTGGTTCTAGCTGTCTAATTTTAGCTTTTGTATTAAATATTAATGCTGTAATTCTTGGACTAATTATTCTATTTATTGTAGTAACTTATTATTTATTGACAATAGCTGATCGCCACTCAATTAGATTGACGTTAGCAGGTTTGAAATTTTTTGCTTTAATTCTCGTTGGGATTTTTATTTGGGTTATAAATAATCTAACTGTTCTAAGCTCTCCAATAGGTGGATTTACTTCCATTTTCTCTAATATTTTATTACGTATTTTGATCTTTTTTTGTATCTTTACAATTGGTACTATTTTTTTTGATATAATACCCCTTAAAGAAGTAGTATATTTCTTTATAAGAAGAGTTAATAAAGCTGAAGTAGCAATTGATATTGGAATCGGACAAATAATTGAGTTGAAAAAAAGTAAGGCAAAGCTCATTTATTATAGCAATATCATTATAGATTTTATTCAAATTATAAGTTCAATTTTCATCTTTATACTCATATCATTCTTAACAATGAATATTTTATCCATAGATACTATTACTTTAGGAAATAGTATAATATCTCAAAGAACTGGTGAATTTTTGTTTTTAGCAATTTTGATTTTTCTTGGTACAATTCTATTTTTTAGTGGTACATTCAGCTTACATCAAAATAAAGAAACTGGTTTATTAGGAATCTAGTTAAAAAATGCCATTTCCAAAAATTAATCTACATATTCATTCGAATTATTCTGATGGAAAACAATCCATCAATCACATTGTAGAAAAGGCAATAAAACTAGATTTAAACTATATTGCGATAACAGATCACTTTACTAACTCATGGAAAGCGTGGGTTTCTACTCTAAACAATTATGAAACCATTTCAAAATATTTGGAAGAAATATCAAGTTACCAAAGATACTTAATAAATAATGATAAGCATTTAACACTTCTTAAAGGAATTGAAGTAGATTTAGCAAGTTCTGAGCAATTTATTAAAGATTTTATTCAACTTGATAAATATGATTTAGTATTGTTTGAATATCTTCAAAGTTACGACACTGTTGCTTTTTTGAAAAACATTATTAATTATTGGAAAAAAAAAATAACTAAATTAAGTGATCTTCCCATTTTAGGATTAGCACACTTCGATCCTTCCTATTTTGTGCACGGGAATCTTGATACGTTAATGAATTTTCTTAAAGAATATAATATATATTTTGAATTTAATTCTAGTTATCCTTCATATTATTCTCCCCGATATACAAGTTTTTTTGAAAAACTTGAAGAATATAAAATCCCTGTTGCTATTGGGTGTGATTCTCATAGACGTTCAAATTTGAATGATATCGAGGAACCGTTTGAAATGATAAAATATTATAATCTTGAGAAAAATCTCGAAATTCTATTGAAAACTCTAAAGTCCAAAAAATTATCGTAAATTATACAAAACTTTTATCTTTAAAACTTATTTTAACTGATAAAATTAAGGAAAAGTTTAAAAGCTTTTTCAAAAGCTATATCAATGAGTATTTCGCTTTTATTTTTAGGTTGCTTTAACATAGTTTTTAACATTTTATCTCCTGTACAAAAGATTTCCTTAACAGCGTTCAATCTTTTTCCAATAGGTAATTCTCTGATTTCTGCGATAGTTTTATTATTTCTAATTTGCCATTCTCGTATAGCATTCCAAGTTATAGCTTTTATAGCTGTATCAGGAAGTTTAATAATTTTATTTATAAATCTGGATATTTCATGAATAATTTTGTTTTGTTCTATCGTAAGGTTTACTTGTTCATAAACTTCTTCTGTTTTTTTTAAAGCTTCTAAATCAAAATTTATGGTATAAGATAAAATAATCCTCAACCTCTGTTATATCAATTGAATAATCTAATAATTCTTATTTAAACTTTAATTAAAGCAAAAACTTATAAATTGCCATAATAGGTGTTCTATTTATTACCAAGCGATGTTTATCAATTGATTGTCTGAAAATATCTATATAAAATACTTTCTTTTTACAACAACAAAAGAAAACATTTTAATTTAAATAAGTAGAAATATGTAAATATGAGTGAAATTAAAAAAGAAATAGGGAAACGGCAGATTTTCTCCTATTTTAAATACATGATTTTTATCCTCATCTTTGTTGAAATACTTGATACTTATACTACTAATAATCTTAATGTTGTAGTTTCAGAAATTTCAGCGGAATTCTTTCCAGATTTATCTGGGGATGCAGCTATTTCACTTTTTCAAATTTTTGTAGCTATAGGAACTTTGGGTATGTACTTTGTATTTCTAAACCAATATCTGGCTGATAGAGTAGGCAGAAAGTTCCTTCTAGTTTTCACGGTTTTTGGGATGGGAATCGCCTCTTTATTCATTAATTTCTCAACTAATATCATAGTTTATACTGTTTTTTTATTTTTATTATACTTTTTCTTCAATACAGATATATGGGTAATTTATATTAACGAAGAAAGTCCTTCTGATAAAAGAGCATTTTATACTAACTTTGTTTTAATAGGTGGTGTAATTGGAGCTTTATTAATTCCTGTATTTCATGATATTATTATAAATTGGAGAGGTATGACATATTTCGCAATAATATTAGGGATTCCATTAAGTATAATCATCTTCTTTACCTTTAAAGAGACTTCAAAGTATCTAGAAATAAAAGAAGATAACTCCTTATTAACACAAAAACCAAAAATGTTTAAAGAAAATATAAAGAAAATCTTTAAATCTTCTCGAAGAAAGGAATTTATCGTAATTCTCATTATAAGTTTGATTATAGGTTTGAATAATCTCTTCATTTTAGTGGGAGAGGATTTTTTATCAGATAGTTTTACTAAGGAAGATGTTGATACAGTTGTATGGGTGATGGGAATTGCTTCTATAATAGGGTATTTTATTACGGGGGTAACTGCTGATAGAATTGGAAGAAGAGTTTTATGTTATCTCTATTCAATTCTATTTCCTGTCTCCATATTGATTATTGTTCTTGGAGTCAATTTTTCGGAAGGTGCTTTAACAATGGTTATGATTGGAGCGGGGTTAGCAAACTTATCATATTGGGGATTAAGAATATTAATTAGTATTATGGCTTTAGAAATTATTCCAACTCAATCTAGAGGAACTGGAGCTGGACTAAAAACATTGGTAAGTTCCGTTGGTATTACAGTAGGGCTAATAATAAGTAGTATTATTACATTCAGTCAAGGATTAGCGGTGTCTTTTACAATTTTTAGCTTATTATTCATTGCTGTATTTTTTCTAGTTCTCGTATTTTTGAAGGAAACTAAAGGTGTAGATTTAAGTAAGATTGAATAGTTAATTTATATTAAATATAAGAATAACTCTTTTGAAGAAACAAATTTATTTATAATACCATTTCATTAAATTATTTTAGACTTTAAAGTTCAATAATGAAAAAATAATGTATCGGTTTAAAGTGATAATAGCTGGAGACAAAAATGTAGGAAAGAGCTCTCTTATTACTCGTTTTTGTGATAATAGTTTTGATGAACATATGAAAGAAACTATAGGTGTTGCATTCAAAAGAAAAAAAGTTATTGTAGTAGAGAACGATCATGAATTTGCTTTAGGTTTAAATATATGGGATTTTGGAGGAGAGGAAAAATATCGTAAATTATTTCCTTCGTATGCTTATAATGCAAATGCAGCACTGATATTATTTGATACAACAAATGAAAAATCTCTAAATGCTATAACAAATTGGGTAAAAATGATCGAAGACAATTGTATGTCAAATGTAGTAAAATTATTGATTGCCACTAAAATCGATTTAAAGGAAAAAAGAGAAGTCTCTAAAAAAAAAGCAATGGAATATTGTAATAATTATAATTGGTACCAGGAAATTATTAAAACTTCATCAAAAACGGGAGAAAATGTTGAAGAGACATTTTTAACCATTGCCAAAAATTTATTGAAAAGAAATTTGCAGAAATGTAAAGACTGTGGTACATTTTTTAGTATAAAATTAAAATTCTGTAGTTTATGCGGCGGGAAAACTGAAATGGGTGTAAGTCCTATTTAAAATTCTTATAAATCTTCTTCTTCTCTATTATAAAGGGAAGGTGGTATTTTTACTTTTTCTAAGGGTCTAGTTTTAATCCTATTAATAAAAGTTTCTAATTCTATTTTAGCCTTAGTTATAGAAGATTCAATTTCCTTTTTTACTAGTTCTTCTCCAATGATATAATTACCATGACCTGGATAAAAACTATCTATTTTAAGAGTATTTAATATTTGAAGCGAATTGATATACTCTGAAATTGAACCAGATTCATAAATATTCGTAATTCTTCCTTGAAATAATGTGTCTCCTGAAAATAAATAATGTTTGAATGGTTCATAAAGACATATACATCCAGATGTATGACCTGGTGTTTCAATTACTTTTAATATGGTATTTCCTAAATCTATTATATTTCTATCTTCAAGCCAAATGTTTACATTTAAATCTGTTAAATCTAATCCCCACTTCTTTCCTTTAGTTATTAACTCATCACTATAATGGATTTTTACTGCTGCCCACCTATGTGCTGCTGTAATACAGTGAAAGTAGGCGTTTGAACTGATATGATCAAAATGTTCATGTGTATTGATAACGAGATTAATTTCTTCTAATTTTAAGCCTATTTCTGTGACAAGTAAATAATTAAGACTATTGAATTTTGTAATAATACCAGTGTCTATAAGAACATTTAACTCGTCACCTACTATTAAATAAACATGACAACCAGGTCCTGTAGTGTAAAACTGGTAAACATTTGGAGTTAAATGGTTTAAAATGTATCCTGATTTTCCATATAAATCATCTTCCTTGATTAAATGAGGTTTAAACATATTTTTTTTACTTATTAATGGTAGATTTCAATTTATTTCATTTTTTATTTAAATAACTAATGAAATGAGTTAAAAAAAGTTTGGATAAAATTACAAATTTCAATCTACAATCTATTAACATAATTTTAAATAAAATGTAAAATATTTTTCTTTTGCTTAAAATTATGATTCCTATAACCTCATATAATTAAAAAGGAGGGTAAAAAAAGTGGTTGATATTAGTAATATTAGAAATGTAGCGGTTATTGGAGCAGGTGTACAAGGACATAAAATAGCTCAAGTTGCATTAATGGCGGGATTTGATAAAGTTATACTTAATAGTAGAACAATGCAATCAATTGAAAAAGCCGTAGAACAGATAATTAATAGTAAATCTGTAGGGTTAAAACTACTTGAATCTAAGGGCTTTTTGAAAGAAGATCAAACTACTGAAACTCTATTGAGTAAATTAGTTAAAGAAGTTGATTTAAGGAAAGCGGTTGAAGATGCTGATTTTGTAATTGAAGCTGTACCAGAAATTATGAAATTAAAACAAGAGATTTTTAAAAAAATGGGTGAATTTTCACCAGATCACACAATCTTAGCTTCTGATACATCAACAATGAGCATTACAAAAATAGGTGAATACTCCGGAAGATCCGATAGAGTAATGGGTATGCATTTCTTTAGTCCAATGGGAAGCAAACTAATTGAGATTTCAAAAGGAACAAAAACATCTGATAAAACTATGGATATCGGGTATGAGATTGCTAAAAAATTGCCTTGTGAAAGGGGAGAAAGAATGGTTATTAGACTTGAAAAAGAGTCACCTGGATTTGTGGTAAATAGAGTTATTGGTACTGGTGAAATATACTTTAAGTGGGTAATTGATCAAGCTACTATGAGAGGGATTCCTTATGAGCAAGTTGATGCCGATGTAATTAAATTGATGCCTATGGGTTGCTGTTTAATGTGTGATATCATGGGTTTAGATACAGTATATAATTCAATGAAATATTTTGCCTCAACTCTATCTTCTGATTTTTCGCCTAGTTCAGTACTTAAAGATTTAATTGATCAAGGACATAATGGCAAGAAATCGGGGAAGGGATTCTATGACTGGTCGAAAGGTAAACCAGTAATTAATAGAGAGAAAAAAGCTGGTCTAATGGATGTTAAAATAGTTGCTGCAATTCACTTAAATGAAGGTTGTAAACTTCTTGAAGAAGGGATTGTGGATAATTATGATATCATTGACGATGCTGTTTCGGCAGGATATCATATATCAGGTCCATTTAAAGTAGGAAAGAGGTGGTATAAAAGACTATCAAAATTATTAGAAACATTTGCAGTAAAAGCTAATACCAATTATCTTAAACCTTGTCATTTAATGAAATCTGGAGAATTTCGTAAGATGAGGAGATCAAGCTAAAAAGAATTGTCTTTTAATAATTAAAAATGAAAATTAATAATTTGGTATCTTTGTTGTTTCATAATAATTCCCCTCTCTTTAGTAGAGAATAAAGTTTTAAATTTAAGTTGAATTGAATAACTATTACAAAAATCTTTTTAAATTGTATTTTTTTTATGTCTTTTATGGATTCTAAAGAAAAAATTGATCTATCTGCTAAATGGATAGCTGAATCAGAACGATTGGTAATCTTTACTGGCGCGGGGATTTCTACTGGTAGTGGATTACCGGATTATAGAGGCCCAGATGGTGTATGGACTAGACGGGATAAAGGACTTTCTCCTCCAAAGAGTCCTCCTTGGGATCAAGTGAAACCTAATCCTAATCACTACGCAATTGTGGAGTTGATGGAAATGGGAAAGTTAAACTATTTAATTTCCCAAAATGTAGATGGGTTACATGCTAAATCTGGCATTCCTTTTGATATATTTAGTGAACTTCACGGAAATTTATACTTCATGAAATGCTTAACATGCAATAAAAAAATGTTATTCGAGGAAGCTAATTGGGATAAAAGTAAATGGGGTCCAGGATATAGAACGCATCCTGTTCGAGATGGTCAACCTACTTGTCCCTATTGTAAAGGACGTATAATATCAAGTATAGTTAATTTCGGTGACCCCCTCCCCTATGATGAGCTTCAAGAATCTATGGTACGATCTCAAAATTCTGATGTTTTCTTTGTAATAGGATCATCTTTAGTAGTTACGCCAGCAGCTAATATGCCCGGGTATGCAAAACAAAGCGGAGCTAAATTAATTCTTTTAAACAAAGGTGATACGCCTTATGATGACGTAGCAGACATAAGATTTGACAATTTAATTGAAGAAGTACTCCCACCAATAATGGAAAAAGTAAAAGAAATCGTAAAATCTAATTAATTTGTTCTAATTAATAGAATTAATTTATTTTTTTATAATAATATTTTATGGTTTTCTTTTATGATAGACCTTAGTAAAAATCAAATTGAAAAAATAAAAGACTTCATTTTTAAAACAGGAAGACTTCTTGAAAGAAAATTATTTTCATTTTTTTTTGAAAACGGAAGTAAAGATGTCGTTATTAAAGCTTTAGTGGCATATCAGAATTCGGATGGAGGTTTTGGTAACGGGATTGAGCCAGATTTATTATGTCCAGACAGTACAGCAATTGGTACTGAGACTGCAATGTATATTCTTGATCTCATAGATTATGTTGATAGTAAAATCACGGATCAATTATTTAACTGGATTCTTGAAGAACAGAATGAAGAAGGATATATTAGGCATCCTCCTAAAAATTTGTATAATTATCCCTTTCAAGAATGGTGGAGTGGTCCTGATGATCTAAGAATATTTGCTTTATCAGGCTTTCTTAAAAAGTGGGGGTTAAAAGATGATACTTTTTTTAAAAAAGTAAAAGATTTTTATTCAAACAGCTCTCTGCCTAAAGAATTTAAATTTTATGAATATCCCTATTTTACATATCTGAAATACTTAGGAGAAAATAAAGAGGAGAAAAAGATGCTACAACATATTATCTCCCAACTCCCGAGTATTTTTGAAAATAATAAAGAACATTATCCATTATTTGGTCGACATTGGTATCATGCTCTCGATATTGTGGATAAAAAAGTTATTGAAAATGAAGCAGATAATTTTTTTAATGGTCTTCAAGACGATGGTGGTCTTAAAATAATCTATCAGAACTTCCCTTGGTGGAGACCTATATGGACGTTAGATGGTTTAATATTATTAAAGAAATCAGGTACAATTGAATTCTAACTTATGATTTGACAATATTTAATTCCTTTATATCGTGGGCTATATAATTTTCTCTCTAAAAAAAACTTAGAATTAGATTTCTGACAACAATTCAATTGTTTTATCGTAATCGGTATAGGCAGAAACCTTAAAACTAAATATTATTGATTTATAATTTCATTAAACTAGAGTTATTTTATTTTAGCATAAATTTCTCTATTATTATTTAATTCTTTTAATATCTTTTTTGCTTCTTTATTTGAAAATGAAAGAGAAATATCACTATTACGGCTCAATGAACCGGTAAAAATCTGTTGGTTATCAGCAAAAATTAAAATATTTTGACTTGCATATTCTGGATTAGCTTTAATGATTATTTTTTGTTTTTTTACCTCGATATCCAAATCGATTCTTTTTTCTTTTTTCATTCTACTTGATGGAGCCTCTCTTCCCCTTAAAGGATATTTAGAACTGATTGGATTTACGACAACATCATTTCCAAAATTATAAATCTCAAATTCTAAGCGGTCATTTTTAAAATCTCTTACTTCTACCACTGGTCTTGCTAAATCCTTATCTCTAAAACCATGAGGGACTTTAACGGTCATTTTCAATACAAAAACTGTTGAAATATCTCCACCTTCAATAAAAATTATGGTATCTAAAATTGAAGGGAGCATTCCAAGTTCTATTCGACCAATAAATCTTTGAATTGCATCGATTGCAGAAGATGAATGAACAACTCCAACCATTCCAACTCCAGATAATCGAAAATCCGAATAAATCTGGAAATCTTTTGTGGTCCTAACCTCATCAAAAATAGTAAAATCTGGTCTAACAAGTAAAAGTATATCCGCTGAATTCTCAAGGTTTCCTTCTAATTTAGTATATTGAGTTATTTCTGGTTCTACTTGTAGGTCTCTAACACTTTCAAGCGTTTTTACTACTTTTTCTTGTTTTAAGTAGTAATTTGCTAATGCTGCGGAAAAAGTTGATTTTCCCGCTCCTGGTGAGCCTGCTACAAGTATTCCTTCCGCTTTTTCTAATCTTTTCTGTAATCTACTATCAATGGAATAATCAGATAGTTTTAAACTTACAAGAGGCCGTACTGCTGTAATTTCTACATCTTTTGAAAAAGGAGGACGGGTGATTACTATTCTAAATTCCCTCATTTGTGCAACAACAGCACCTTCCTTTTCAATCTCAATAAATGAATGTTGATCTTCTCGAGTCACTTCAGCAATCTCCATTGCAATGTCTTCTATCAACTTATTTGACATTGGTTCATTATTGATTTTTAGTAGTCGCCAATTTCCGGGAGAACCTTTCTTAGCGTAAGGTGGTATATTTTGTTTGAGATGGACACTCATTGTTTCATCATCAAAATATTCTAATATCCTCAAAGAAATAGGTAAGAGCTCTTCTTTGGATTTTCTTTCCCAAGCAAAAAGAACTTCTAATCCCTCAAATTCACCAACATCTCCCTGTATTCTATCTGCAGTTATTAGAACTGCGTTATTTTCTTTTGCATACTCTCTAATTAATGCATCTAATTCCCCTCCTGGAGCCATTTTAATTTCTTCCCTAGAAGGGCGTTTGCCAACAATGTTTAATATAATTTCGCCTTTATCATGTAGAGTTCTTAATTCTTTTAGAACTCTTAAACCGAAAAAGCCAATTTCTTTATGAACATTAGTCCTATATTCAACTTCAGCAACAACAATATTTGATATAAAAATTTCTGGTTTTTCCCCCAACTCGCCATCTTCAATTAGGGTAAGAATTTGGCCATTCAAAATTATTGACGTATCACAAACAAATTTATCTGGCATTATCTATATCGCCATTCTTTTCTTTATTTAGAATTTGGAATTTCTTTACACTATAATAAATAGGTTTCGAAAGTCTATCAACTGTAGCAACAATTAGATCCTTTCGAGAACTCATAGCAACTCTACTCATTTTATCTAGGTCTCGTAATTCAATAGGATTTCCTTCGAATACTGGAAATATTAAAAATTTCGCTGAATCCTTTTCAAAATCAGCCCCCCTCTTATAAACTCTAAAATCTATGCCGTCTCCATAACCAGTTCGAACGATATATCCTCTTTTTCTTAAATCCATGTAAATTATGTACTTTTGCCATAGTCTATCATCATATTGAGTAAAATATGTCAATAAACCCTCAAAATCATATAAATTCTTATTTTTATCATTATCTTCCCATATCAGAATCCTATTCCTTTCACATAACAATAAAACTTCGACGGCGTCGATTATTAATACTTCTTGCCCATCGTTGTTTTTCTCAACGGACCCTATGTATGAGGTATTGTAAAATTCTTCAATTCCATTCTCATCTGAAATGAGAACTTTATCCTCTTCAATTATCCCTTCTAATTGAATTTTCTCAGGTTTCTCAGGTAAATCTTCCGTCATGTAATATTAAAAATGAATTTATTATAATTAATGAATTTATCTATGTGCTATTCTCTATTTTTAGATTAAGGCAATTAAAAATATAAAAGGTAGAATCGAATAAGGGTTCTTTAAGAAAGAATTTTAAAAACTAATCTTTAATCAGCGGAAGTGAGAAATAGAAGATACTACCTTTATTCTTCCCTTTGGATTCCATCCAAATCTTCCCACCATGAGATTCCACGATTTTTTTTGAAATATATAATCCTAAACCAGTTCCATCAATTCCTAAGTCAAGCCCTTGACCATAACGTTCAATTTTTCCAAATTGTTTAAAGATTTTCTCTTTTTCCTCTTCTGTGAAACCAATTCCGTTATCTTTTATTGATACAATTATAAAATCGTCTTTAATCTCAGTTTTTATATCTATCCATCCCCGTGGAGAAGTATATTTTATGGCATTCATCAATAAATTTGAAATTACAGCATATATTTCTTCTTTTTCAAATCGAGTTATAATTGAGTCGTGAATTTCTATATTAAATGAATGTTCCCTTTTTACGGCTAGAGGGTGTAGCTCATCTACACAATAATTAATCAGAAATGATAAATCTTCTTTTTCGAGTTTTGGTTTCAAATCTGGTGATTCCAATTTAGATGTGCTTAACAGGTTATTAATTATATATTGTAAACGTTCACACCCCTTATCAATTTCTTCTAATTTAGAAATGATATCTGGTATTAACTCTTCTGAGTATAATGTTAAAATAAGATCAGTATAACCTTTGATCGAAATTAATGGTGTTTTTAATTCATGAGAGGCTCTTCTTAAAAATTCAGATTTCATTCTATTAACTTCTTTTAATTTTTGTTCTATTTGCTTTATCCCTGTAATATCCCGTACAATTGCCCAAATTCTATATGGATCAGCGTGATTATCTGGTAAAATCCAAAACCTGATACTTACTGGTAAAATATTACCATTTTTATGAATATATTCCTTCTCATAGACTTTACTTTCACCTGCAGATAAATGAGTAAATAACATATTATCTTCAATTTCATGCCATTTTTTTGGAGTTAGCTGATGATTACGCATTTTTAAAAGATCATCTCTTGAATATCCAAGCATCTTAATAAAAGCTTCATTAACTTCAATAAAAAGACCTTCCATATCTGTAGAATAAATTCCATCTGTACTTGATTCAAAAAGAGTTCTATATTTATTTTCAGATTCTTTTATTTTTTGTAAAGCGTTCTTCCTCTCTGTTATATCTCTTGATATTAATATTGCACCTGCTATTTCATTATTCTCTTTTATGAATTTTTCTTTAACTTCAATCCATTTATAGAGCCCATTCTTGTGTTTAGTTCTATATTCTTCTGATAATTCACCTTGTAATAACCCTCTTTTCATTGATTTAGATATTCGCTTAATATCATCCGGATGAGCAAAATCTCTTGGGCGCTTTCCAAGAATTTCCTCTTTTCTATACCCTAATACTGAATAATATGCATTTTCATTGATAAATACATGTTCAAAATTTTTATTTAAGATTGCAATTAAATCATTAGTATTATTGGCAATTAAATTGAATTTTTTTTCAGTCTCTTTTAAACTTTGTTCTAGTATGTATTTTTCTGTAACATTAGTTGCTGTACCTTCTATAAAAATATTATTTTGGTCATCTTCTTTAATTAGATGAGAATTAAGTTGAATATAAAGAAGTTCTCCTTCTGGGTTCCTTATTTTCACAATAAAATCTTTAACAAACCCATTTTTCGTTAATTCGTCATAGTAACTTTTCTGAACGTTAGGATCAGAGAAAAATTGAGAAGAATGAGTTCCTGTTAAATCTACTGATGGATCTATCCTTAGGATTTTATTAATAACAGTATTATGTATCAATAATTTCCCATTAAGTACTCCTTTAAAATATCCTACATCTAGGTTATTTATTATTTCCTGAAATTTTTCTCTAGAAATTACATCTTCCCTTTTTGTTAAATTCAAATATAATCATCTTCTTTAATTTAAAGCCTGTTTTATCAATTGGAATTTTTTTAATTCAGTTAATGAAAAAGTATTATATTTTTAATGTTTTTCAAATTACCATATTTTA
>JABXKB010000352.1 GCA_013375485.1 Promethearchaeota archaeon
CATTTAGAAATCATGGAATTGGAAGAATGTTAGTTCAAGCAAGATTATCTGCTCTTAAAGAAATGGGATGTAATACAGCAATAACTGAAATTGCTGAATGGAACACCCCTGCTAAGAATATTTATGATGATTTTAGAGCGGAAAGAATAGGGAAAATGAACCTCTTTGGCAAAAAAATGCCGAAAGTTAAGGTGAGACGATACTGAGAGAAAAAGTAATTAGCAATTCAACTTATCATCGGTATTTGATTGATTCCATGGATTATCATTTATTTGAAACTGAACCTGAAAGACGTATTATTAACCCAAATTATAAAACTTTAGATAAATGGGTAAAAGCATATCTAGGTCCAGCAACAGCAGAATTTCATGAAATTTCAAATGGAAAACACTTTGCTTTGAGAGATGAAAATAGAAATGCTATAATTCCTAATCTAAATAAAGAGATAGATGGTAAACTTTTTTATTTATCAATTAAAGGATGCGGAGCCCAAGAAGATATGTTTTTTGGAGGAAAATTAACTTTGAGCAAAATTCGGGCTGCTTGTCGAGATCCAAAATATATCGCACAGTTAAACAACATCAAAAATTGTTCAGGATTCATAATGGGGGAATCATGGATGGGTGAGAGTCCATATGGTGCGCAAGGCTATATTAATGGCTTTGATGAGCTTAAATTTTCTTCAATCGCTAATTTAGATTCTATTAAAGGAGCACATCTATGTCCTGCGATTGGTCTTGTACAGTTACCTAAAAATATTGAAGAAACTGCAAAAAAATTCTTTTGGTGTAGAACTTATGATGATCATTTCTATCAAGTAATAAGACTTGTCCCATCGAATATCAGGTTATACTTTGAATCTCATCACGTAATAGCAAATACAAAATCTATTTTTTCTTTATTTGAGATAAATTCTGCCAATAAAGCAGAATTATTTGAACTTAATTTTATTAAAAGCGGAATTGCATTATTATCACTTTATGCAAGATCTGCTAAAGTGGAGGGTAAGCAAATTTCAGGAATTATCTACAAGGATGTGTGGTTAGATAAAGATTGCGTAGTAGCACCAGATGGAACCATTCACTTTGCTGATATAGAAGGCTTTATCTGGAAAAATACCTCACCTGAGGAATACGAAAAAATTGTAAAGGAAGAATGGCAAAAATTAGTATTTGAATTTTTATACGCCCTCATTAAAATTGACTCTTATCGCCATAACTTAAATGAAAGTTATTTGGAATGGGATAAACAGCGTGAGGAGTTGGCTTTACTTATCCATCAGGCATTAAATAAAGATATTTTCACATATGCCGAAAATCGAAATAATGATTTAATTATAGTAATAGAGGGTGAATCTCTTCCGAGAGTAGAAATACCCTTAATTGAAATGGTGAATTAAAAATGGAATGTGATAGAGCATTAGAAATATTAAATTCAATAAAATCTGCAACGGATATTGTTTGTTCCTATGAAGAGATATCAGAATTAGTAGGATTTAATCTTATTTCCGAATTTACCCTACATGAACCCAGTAGGTCTCATGAACATGATCTAAAAGGGCAAAAAAACCAATTCATAAGACTTAACAGTGAGATTCGAGACTCCTATAGGAATCTGATGTCTATGGAGGCAGATTATGAAAAAATGGCTCCATTTTCAGGTAAGAATAAATTAAAAAAGGAAATTAAGACATTAAAAAACATAATTCAGAACAAAGATTTAGAAGTAAAGACTCTTAAAGATAGGATTTTATCACTTACTCTCGAAAAGGAAGCATATGAACGAGCCGTTAAAGTTAATGGTAAAAAAGTTGTGCTTTCACCACTTGGGGAGAAAATGATCGATGAAATTCAGGCTCGTAGACGCTTTTATTCTAGGGAATTGTCTGATTTAATCGATGTCATTAGAAGATTAGACGAAGAATTTGGAAGAATTATTAACCAGATTGGAAACATCATGACTACCAATAGATTTTCCCCTATTTGGGCGCTTTACTTAATCAATACGAATATGCAAAATCTTACTCATATTATGAATTCTATAACAATGAGTGAATATTCTTACGATGTCGCTCAGAAAAGAATGATGCGGTTATCTTTCTATCTCATGAATCACCCTGAAATACCTGTTCCAAGAAATGTGAGAGCGGCAAAAACATTAGACGCCCAATTCAAGAACCAATATGGGAAATATGCTCCGATTCAGCAACTTAATGAAATGTTTAATAGTGCTGGTATATCAACTTTTAAAATTCAAAAAGCTTTATCTTTACTTTCAAGACTTTTCTCTATATGGGTATCAAAAGATAGTCAAAATGTGCAGGATTTGGATGAGTATCTTAATTACCTAAAAATATTTGTTGATTTTAAAGGAGATTTACCCATGATTGGTAAAAATACAAAACTCTATGAACACTTAAATCAAAGAATAGATGAAGAGATGCTATATGTCTTTCTGACTCTTGCTTATTCTACCAATCTAGATGCATATAATTACTTTTATAGCCTTTTTACAGATGTTCCTGAAGGGAATAAATTTTTTTCATCTATAGGAACTCTTTTTCCATGGGATCCAGAAGAAACATGGATGATATTATTGCGAGCTCAATCAAATATACTAAAAGCCCAAAGCGCCAAATTTATACCAGAATTGATTGAGTATGCCCTATTAATGACTATAAATTCCAATATTTTAACAATTGAAAATAATATCACTCAAGAACAGCTAGTAAAATGGAGGTTTCTAATAATTCCTACTATTCATTTAAGCATATATTCATTTTTAGAGAAAGATTTGGAGACATATATAAGAAGGAGACCTTTAGCATACATCATCGCACCGAGATTTTATCACTACTCAATGCTCCATTATCATGCGATAGGATAATGGGGATTTCCTACTTAAAACGGTTTTATATTAAATTCTTCAATCAAACCCTTACTTAAATCGAATATGTGAAACACAATAGATATTTACAAAACTATTTTCTAAATAACTGCTCATTCATAGAAACCTTGCAAAAAAGATAAAAAGACATTTTCCTTATTTTATTGTACAAATTCCATCTACATTATTACTATTCAAAATGACAAAATATAGATTTATCATTATATTGTCAATTAGTGCATTAATTCCTTTATTTCTTACATTTATATTTCCAGTTATGAAGCATGAAAGCCAAAACTATTATGTAACATATGTTTGGATTTGGGGCCTTCCGATCTACTCTTCTTTTACAACTATTAGTATGATGATTCCATTCATGCTATTTTCAATCGGTATAGTAGTTGAGATAGTACTCTTATTGAAATCTTATTTCAATTTAAAAAAAGATAATGCAAAAGTAGATGTCGTATCGAGGGACTGGATAAAAAGAGGAAGATGGATAATTATTTTCGAATTGATGTGGATTCTTTGGCTATTATTCTTAATTTGTATTTACTATCCATTTGGAATATATTATATTGAAGTTCCAATTTTTCTTCCAATCATAGGGGGACTAGTGCTAATTATAGCGGGGAATTTGTCCAAGAGAATAGAAATTGACAAAGAAAGTGCTTTAAATAAGGAATCTGATTTCAAAACAATACATGGTCTTTATATCTTTGTATTTATCTTTTATTCTATCTTTTTTTCACTATTTTTTGCGCTCCTAATTTTTCCTGCCATATATTTTAGTAACGAAATATTTTTTCGTATATTATTCAGTTTTTATTTTATATACCCTATGTTGCTAATCATTCTGATTCTAGTGTTCGACAGGTCTGTTGATAACATAATAATAAACAGCCCTCGCAAGCAAAAACAATTAAAAAAGTTATATATATTGACTTTGGCTATTATTGGCATTTCAATTCTCATCTATTTTTTGTTAAATTGGATACGTCCAACGATCAGGATGTTTTGGGAGTGGTTTGATTAATTAGCCAATTTGAGATTAAAGGAGAGTAAACTTGCATATAAATTAGATAATTTACAATTTACTACTTTAAAACGGTTTAATATTAAATTCTTCAATCAAATCCTTTATGGCGTTGTCAAATCTCTTAGAGATAGTTAGAAACAATTGATTCCATCCACTATCTATCGATATTTCCTGTAAATCAGATGTAGGAGCGAAGAGAATAATAAGATCTTCAATATTAGAAAAATCCTCTTTCTTTAATTTAAGGATGTGGTTATCTAGTTTAGCAATTATATCCTCTTTGGTGTCAAACCAAGAGTGAAGAATGTTAGTGTCTGGAGCTTGAATGATCTCTTTTATGTGTTCTAAAATATTAATGACATTGTCAATTTTCTCGTTACTAGTTTTCATTTTTACGCTCTTTAATTTTCATGGAAAATCTCTTAAAGTCTTCGTAAGGAACGGATGATCAAGTGAATGGATAAGAATTGTAGGGGAGTTTTTTTTTGATGTGATGTATGGGATATATTTCATTTCCAAATAATTCTAAACATTTTGAAGTTCCTTATAAAGAGGTATAGCACTTGTTCTTCTAATAACCTCCCATTTCATAGGATATTTCAAATATTGCTCTAATTGACTTAAAATTCTGATTGTGTTAATCATGTATCCGTAGAATAATTTATAAGCGATTAAATAAAATAAAATTTTTGGCTTTTCTCTTACATCCACATATACCGCATACATACTGATAGC
>JABXKB010000353.1 GCA_013375485.1 Promethearchaeota archaeon
CTTCTCGGGTATTTTAAAAATGCCAGCTCTTACAGTTGCCATTTGTGGTCTGCTAGAAGGTGTTCTAATAGTTGCCATAATAGTTCCACCATATGTTGGACGAGTTTGAAGTAGATTTCTAGTTTCAAGATTTATCTCTAATCCGGTACAATCTGCAGTTAAACCTGCACTGAGTCTTTTTGCCACTCTTGGAGCAAAATCTCTTCCGGTAGGAGTAGCTCCAATTAATATAATTTCAGGTTTGTTTTCTAACACTAATTCTGTAATTACCTTTGTATATAAATCTGAATAATAATCCTTCAATATCGGTGATTTAATATAGATGATCTCATCCATCCCATATAGGCTAAATTCTTCTAATTTATCATCGAAATCCGTTCCCAATATAACAAGTGTTAAATTTACACTTAATATATCCGCTAATTTTCTTCCTTTACCAAGTAGTTGTAATGATATGTTCTGAATTTTTTTTTTGTAATGTTCTGCAACAACCCAAACTCCTTTGAAATGGGAAATATCTATTTTTTGAGCTCTATCGCCATTCCGTTTCAATGAAATCGCTTCTTCAGGACAGGCTTCTATACATGCTCCACATAGAGTACAATTTGGTAGAACCTTTGCCATATTATTATCTAATTCAATAGCTCCATAGATGCAGCTCTCCATACAGCTAGCGCAACCAGTACATAATTCTTCATCAATTATAATGCTCAAATGAATAGTCCTCTTAGAATATTTTATCCTCTTTTAAATGCTGACATAACTTTTGAACTACTTCTTCAGTGGACCCTTCTAACATGATGGGGTTTACCTTTCTTTTAGGGATGAAAATTTTCCTAACTTCAGTCATAGAACCTTTTAAACCAATTTTAGATTTGTCTGCATTTAAAGTATTAGAATCAAATTGTATCACATTTGCTTTTTCATAAGCTTTCATAATCCCCGCTATACTTGGATATCTAGGCTTATTTATATCAGTTAAAACTGAAATTAATGCTGGTAATTTTGTTTCTATAATGACTATCTCTGTAGCTCTAAATTTTCTCTCTACAACAATTTTCTCTTCACTTAATTCAATGTTCTGAACATAGGTAATCTGTGGAATACCTAATTCTTCTGCTAATTCTGGTGGTACTTGACCAGTATCTCCATCTATTGCCTGAGCTCCACAGATTATAAGGTATTTTTCTTCCGAATTAGGCTCGTTTAATATTTTTTTAATTGCTAAACCAAGAGTGTGAGATGTAGCTAATGTATCTGCCCCTGCAAAAGCCTTATCGCTTAATAAGAACCCCTTATCAACTCCCATTGCTAAAGCTTCGCGTAATGCTTCTTCTGCTTGAGGGGGTCCCATGCTCAAAGCTATAACTTCTGATTCCTGCTTTTCCTTCAATATTAAAGCTAATTCAATAGCATTTCGATCATTAGGATTAATTATTGACAAAACACCCTCTCTTACAAGAGTATTTGTGTTTGGGTCGATTTTTACTTCTGAAACTCCCGGGACTTGTTTAATACACACGAAAATTTTCAATTCGAAATCAATACCTAATTAGCTCAACTCAAGAATCATATAATTTATCTTGAAAAAATAAAAAATTCTAGAAAAATAAATTTTCCGATAATGAATTAAAAAACTGAGAAAGAATTTATTTATTCAATAAAGATTAACTGATTTTTTATTAATTATGCTCCTTTTCTTAATAAATTACCCGCAATTACGAGTCTTTGAATTTCACTTGTTCCTTCATAGATTTCACCCATCTTTGCATCACGGAAATATCTCTCTACAGGATAAGCCTTCATTAAACCATATCCTCCGTGGATTTGAACAGCACCATGAGCAGCTAGCATTGCCGCTTCAGAAGCTACTAACTTCGCCATTGAACTAGCCATTCCAAAATCTTCTCCATTATCATGTAAATAAGCTGCTTTATATGTGAATAACCGAGCCGATTCCACTGCACATGCTGAATCAGCAATCTTCCATTGTATGCCCTGAAATCTTCCTATAGGTTTTCCGAACTGGACTCTTTCATTTGAATATTTGACTGAAGCTTCTAGTGCTGCTTGTCCCAAACCAACACATTGCGCAGCAATACCGATTCTACCGAAATCCAGTATTTTCATTGCCATCTTAAAGCCTTCTCCGGTGCTTCCTAAAATATTCTCTTGGGGTACTCGAACATCTTCGAACACAAGTTCTGAAGTATTTGATGCTCTCACACCTAATTTATCCTCTTTTATTCCAACAGAATAACCAGGAGTATCACCATCTACAATAAAAACAGTCATTTGTCTTCTACTATCTTTTTCTCCCGTTTTTGCCACTACTAATAATGTTTTAGCAATACCTCCAGATGTAGCGAAGATCTTTGTCCCATTTAATATATATTCGTCACCATCTTTAACTGCTGTTAATTGAACTCCTCCTGCATCTGAACCAGCATTTGCTTCAGTTAAACAAAAAGCTCCAACCTTGTTACCTTTCGCAAGGTCTTCAAGAAATGTTTGTTTTTGGTCTTCAGTTCCATATTTATAAATAGGATAAGCAGCAACACCATTATGCACAGCAATGGTTATTCCCCAAGCTGCATCTGCACGCGCTATTTCTTCAACAACTATACTAAAGCCAATTGTATCATTGTGAAGACCAGCTCCTCCATAATCTTCGGGAAGACAAGCTCCAAAATAATTCATTTCTTGCATTTTTTTAAAGGCAGTTTCATCTAATTCTTGTTTCTCGTCGCTTTCTTTTGCTACAGGTACAAGATATTCCTCAGCAAAATCTCTGGTGATTTTTTTTAACATTTTTTGTTTTTCAGTTAAGGAAAAATCCATAATAATCACAATAACTAATTTTCTGTTTTTTAAATAATCTATTTTAAAGAATTAGTTAATAATCCTAATTATATTTTTTTAAATTTTTATCAGAGCGAGAAATTGGAAAATACCCATATTTTATCACCTTAATAAAAAGGCATTTTTTTTTACAAAATTTTTAAATATTTTAGAAATGAAATTAATTTAGTTAATTAAATAAATAAGTTTTTAAACAAAGTTAAAAACAAGAAATTTACAGTTTAAAACCTTATTTAAAATCTTTTTATTATATATTGTAATACTTAGAGGAAGGAAACTTCAATGGAAACTGAACAAGTTTTTTTGAAACTTTTTGGGAGGAATCTCATAAGTTATATTAAAAAAAAAAATGGTCAAGTTGTAGGTTCAGGGATTCTCAATCCAATTCTTGATAGGTTAAGTATATACCGATTAATTCTCATGATACTCTTACAAGCTAATTTCTATAAAAATATGGAAGTTGGCAGATGGAAAGGAAAAATAGTTTCAAATACTTTTGCACCTCCAGTCGGAACTCGACCTATGTTGCGTGCTTTAAAGGGTTTAGTAAGGTCGCAATTATTGCCATATCCGCTCCCAATTGCAATGACTTTTGCGATAACTTATGAATGTCAATGTAAATGTGTTCATTGTAGTGCTGGGAGGCATCTTAGAAAAGATAAGAAAGAATTATCTACAGAAGAGGCAAAAAAATTAATCAATGATGCTCAAAAACTAGGAGTAACAATAATTGCCTTCACTGGAGGGGAACCCCTACTACGAGAAGACCTTTTCGAGCTCATTTCTTATGTAGATAAGAAAAAAGCAATGCCAGTCATGTTTACTAATGGACAATTCCTCACTGAGGAAAATGTAAATAAATTAGCTGACGCTGGTCTTTATTCGTTATTCTTGAGTATAGATTCACCTGATGCTGAAGAACATAACAACTTAAGAGGTATGCCAGGTCTTTTTGAGACTGCAATAGAAGGAATTAAGAGAGTACAATCAAAAGGGATCTTTGCTGGATTCTCCGGTTATGCAACTCGTTCTGGAACAGAAAGAGGATTATATAAGAAATTGCATAAATTAGCAATAGATCTTGACCTAAAAAATATAATTTATTTCGATTGTGTGCCTACTGGAAAGATGTTGCATGATACAAGTGAAATGCTGACATTTGATTTACGAGAAGAAATTCATAATTATTCTGCTGAGGTTTTTAGGAAAAAAATTGTACCTCCGCTCTCCTCTCAATCATGGCAGAATTCTGTAGAAGCGTATCTTTCAGGAATAGGATGCCTTGCCGCAAATATTCAATATTACGCTTCTGCTTATGGAGATATTTCTCCCTGCGATTTTTCACCAATCTCTTTTGGAAATATACGTAAAGAATCATTGAAAAAGATATGGATGCGAATGGTTAGACATCCCGCTTTTAATCACCGAAGCCCATTCTGCCGAATGCAAGACAAAGACTTCCGTCACTTTTATATTGATCCTATTCCCGATGACGCATATTTACCTTACCCCATAAATAAACTTCCCAGTGTTGACTATCGGAAATAAAAAGTTATAAATTTATTTTTTCTCAAGTTTTTCAATTTTAAATAAATCGATTGAATATTCGACAATTTTTTTTGCATCTTTAGCACTTTTCCATTCTTTAAATTTTACCCATTTGTGTGGTTCCAGTCTTTTATAAGTCTCATAGAATTCTTGAATTTCCTTCAGTTTATGTTCATGTACATCTTGAATATCATTATATCCACTAAATCGTGCATCA
>JABXKB010000056.1 GCA_013375485.1 Promethearchaeota archaeon
CCACAGGAGGAGTGGATTTAGAATTTACTATGGGTTTAGTTCTATTTGGTCCGATTGTATCTGTCATTTTACTTATCTCTTACTTCTACACAAAAAAATATGTTAAATTAGATTTTGATTGGGAGAAAAAATAAGTAAAAATAATTTATTCTCTTTTTTTTTATTTCTTTTCAATTACACAACTAGAAAATTTAACAAATCTTAATATTCAAAAAATTAGTTTGAAGTTAAATAATTTAAAAATATTATAGAAAATTTAAGAATTTTAGAATCTAATTTAAAAATGATTTTTTCGGAATAAAGATAAAATGACTCTACAAGAATTAGGAATCACTCATAAAAAAATTAAAAAAAAATTTGTCGTATATATTAATTTCCGTGGAGAAATAAAAGATATTCCTCCTAAGATTGATGAATTGTACCAAAAGTGTATAGATTATGTTATCGGACCCGCTATTGCTGTTATAGATTATGGTGTGTATAGTGAGGACGGAAAGGACATAGATATTTGCTTCGAACTTACGGATCAAGAGAAACCTGGTAATATCAAGAATAAATTTCTTGAAGGTATTGAAGTATTATCTATTACACATCAAGGTACATACGATACCTTAAACAAAGCTTTTCAAAAAATCTCTAATTATATGCAAGAACATTTAGTTCCTGGTACTAGTTGGTTAAGGCTTATTTATCATAAATGCAATAATGAAAATTCAGAAGAAAATCGAATAGAAATTCAATACCAATTACATAAATGGGATGATAGATTAGAAATAAATCTGGATCGGGTTTTAGGGAAAAAAAAAAGAGAAGAAATTATGAAAGATAGAGATAACTTATTTACACTTGAGTCTTGTAGCGATGATCGAATAAAATGGCTTAAAGAGACGTTAAACCGAATCGATAAAGTCGCCAATGATGATGATAAGTATGAAATTTTATCCTGTTGTGCACATGAGTTCTCTCAAAAACGTATTGAATTTTTAAGCAGTATTTACGAAAAAAATAAAGATATTGATGAAGTATTAAAGGAAATGGAGAAAGATTACGCATGGTATGAAAATCCTATACGAAAAGGTAATAAAATTTATGTAAGTAAAATCCCTGTTAATCCAGAAGGATATGAAAAAGCTAAAACTCTAGAAGAAAAGAAAAAAAATTATTGTCACTGTCGATTCATCAATGGTAATTTAGATAAAGGTATATCTCCCACTTTTTGTAATTGTAGTACAGGTTGGTACCGCCAATATTGGGAAGGTATATTAGGCAAGCAAGTTCGAATCAAGATCTTGAAATCCCTTTTAAAAGGTGATGATATCTGTCAATTTGAAATTTTTCTCCCTCAAGATAACTAATTAACTTTACAAGATTCAATTATTAATAAAATAAAAGGAGATAGATAAAGATCTACACTGATCACTTTTAAAAATTTAATATCTTCTGTCTTTTGAAACTATCTTTACGTTTAATGCTTCAGGACCTTATCCATCTGTAGATTATTTTAATTCGAATTCCACCTCATCACCCATATCAAGTTTTTTAAAACCGTCCATGGTACCATTTGAAAAATGGACAAAAACATCATCCTGATCACCAACACTAATGAATCCATAACCCTTTTTAGCATTAAACCATTTAACGATCCCAATCTTCCTTTCTGGCACGTATAATTCTCTTGTCTTTGATTTTTATTTTAATCGAAAATATACTACAAATCTTCAAAGGATATTTCTTAACAGTAATATTAATTGAAATTATATAGAAAAATAAATTTTTATTTTAAAATTTTTTTAAACACACTTTCTTCTTGGATAAAATCAATAAATAATTAAACACTTAATTTATACAAGTATGATTTACGATAAAGTTCTAGAAATTTATGAGAAATACTATATATGCGTTCATTGTCTGGGTAGAATGTTTTCTCTTCTAGGAACAAATACAACAAATTACGAAAGGGGAAATGCTTTACTACTTTCGATAACAATGGAAAATCATAAAAATTTCTTTACTGGAAATGATGCTTTACAAAAAGATGCAATCAATAATTTGAAATTATTGTCTGGGAATGCCGGTTATATTCCCGCTCAAAAGGTTTTAAAAAATGAAGGGTTAGACTTTGTAAAAAATAACACTTTCCAGGTTTGTTATTTATGCAATGATATTTTTGCTGATATTCAAAAATATACAAAGAAAACAGAACAATTACTAAGAGAAATTGAATTCAATAGCTTTTTAATTGGTTCAAGCCCAAAATCTCGAATCATCAATCGAGAAGACAAATTTAAATCAGAATTTAATATTTTAGAAGCAGAATCCTTTAAAAGTCACTTTAATCGTGTGATAGGAAAAAAATTAATGAAAATTATCGATAAAATTCCTGATTTCAGCAATCCCGATGTTTTAATTATCTTCTCTGTAGATTATGAAACTTTTAATATTGAATTAATATTAAAATCTCTTTTTATATATGGGAGATATAATAAATTGATAAGAGGTATCCCTCAAACCCATTGGTTTTGTAAAAAATGTAAGGGAAGGGGTTGTGAATTATGTAATTTTACTGGAAAACAATATTTAACGAGTGTGGAAGACCTAATTAGTCCAGACTTTATTAGAGAATCAAAATCAACAGATTCAAAATTTCATGGAGCTGGTAGAGAAGACATTGATGTGAGAATGTTAGGTTTAGGAAGACCTTTTATCCTTGAATTAAGAAATCCTAAAATTAGAAATTTAGATTTAGTTAAAATAGAAAGAAAAGTCAATAAAAAAAATAAAAGAAAGGTAAGAGTTCAAAATTTAAAATATAGTAGTAAGAAAGAAGTAATTAAGCTTAAAACTAACGCAAAAAACACCAAAAAAGTATATAGAGCAATTGTTAGGGCTGAAGTTAAAATCAGTAAAAACCTATTTAATCAAAAACTACAGGAATTGAATAAGATCTTTACTGATCAGGAAATTAAACAAAGAACACCATATAGAGTGTCTCATCGTCGAGCTGACAAAATACGAGAAAAAGTGATTTACAAAATCGATGGAAGATTTATTAAAACGAATTTATTTGAATTTAAAATAATATCTCAGGGTGGAACTTACATAAAAGAACTTATAAATGGTGATGAAGGACGTACAACACCCTCATTCTCAGAGATTTTTGAAACTAACTTAGTTTGTAAGGAGTTAGATGTGTTAGAAGTATCACTTTAGAGTATGTTTTATCTATTAAACTTCATTTTAAATCAAAAAATAAATAAATTATAATACATAATTCTACTAAATCAATAGAAGAATTTTCGCAATAACAAACATTAAGGTGTATTGAAATAGTCAAACACAGAGGATACCGTACAAAAACGAGGCATAAGCACAGAAGAAATGTCCGTAATAGAGGTTTAGGTTCTGTTGAAAAGTATCTAATAGATTATAAAAATGATGATAAAGTAGATATAATTACTGATCCTTCCCAACATAAACGGGGGATGCCCCACTCGAGATTTCACGGTAGGACAGGTACAGTTATTGGTCAACGAGGTCGGTGCTACCTAGTCGATGTAAAATTGGGAAATTCTAAAAAAACCTTAATAATTGGAAAAGAACATTTAAGATTAAATTCAATATCAAATAAAGAAAACTAGAGTGTAATAAGAAAAACAATGTCTGGAAGAAAAAAAGACGAAAAAATAGTATCAATACCTGAAGTAAAAGAGATTATGGAAAATATAAAAGATCAAATCTTAGAAATTGATGCTGATGAAGGAATGTCCCATTTTCAAGAAATTACATACAACTATGTGAATAAATTTGCAAAATACGATGTGAAAGTAGCTAAAAAAGTACAAAAATTATTAATAGATAAGTATGAGATAGAGGAAATTTACGCTATTAATATAATCAACGTCGATCCTAGCACAGTTCCTGAGTTACGGATGATTTTAGAAAAATCTTTTGTTGGAAAAACTTTCAATGATGAACAATTACAAGAAATACTATATCAAATAGAAGATATAAAAACGACTTGAATTTATTTATTCTTATAACATAATTCTAATTGTATCTTAAAAAATTAGAAGAATTTATAAGTCTCAATCTCTATAATTCTAATGAACAATCCCAACTATTAAAGTAGTTTATTACAATAAAAATTCTGAAATGGTAATCGAAAAAGTAAAAAAAAAGTTAACTAGTAATGATGGAAAGAAGAGAGCGATACAGAGGCCCTCCACGCAGAAGAGATTATCGTGGTGGTCCGAAGAAGAAAAAACAATTTATAAAGAAATTTCGGGAAGTTGTTATCTTAGATCTATTAATACATGGACATCCCGAAGAAGATAAACCTAGTTGGGCTAAAACTCCAATTGCTCAAGTTCTCACTTTTCCTGATTTTGTACTTTATGAAGTGAAGGTAAATAAAACCTCTACTATTGAAGTTCAAGAACAAAAAACATATGAAGAATTCATAAATGAAGAGAAATTAAAAGAAGTTTTAAAAAAAGTTGATTACAATGATTTAACTAACACATCAAAAGCATTAATACAACCTATTCTCGAAAAAGAGGTGTTAAATTATGAGGAAGAATTTATCAATTTCTTTAATAACTCTACATCGATAACTCCAAGAATGCATGCTTTAAAATTATTACCTGGAGTTGGGCAAAAGCATATGTGGGAAATCCTTGAAGCAAGAGAAAGACAAAAATTTGGAACATTTCAAGATATCGCCGATAGAACCAGTATTTCTAATCCTACGAAATTAATAGCACAGAGAATTATTAAAGAACTTCAACGAGATGTAAAATATTACCTTTTTAGCAAGACTCAAAAATATGAATGAACCTGATGGATAAAAACGAAGTACAACTCATTTTAAAGCAACTAAAGATAAACCCAAATAAAAAGTTAGGACAAAATTTCTTAACAGATAAAAATATAGTAAATAAGGTTATCTATTTCTCAGAACTCTCTAATGATGATATTATTTTAGAAATAGGACCTGGTTTAGGTGCTTTAACAGAAGAATTGGTAAAAAAAGTTAAAAAGATCTATGCAATTGAAATAGATCATCGTCTTTATTCTTATTTAAATAAAAAATTTTCAAATTTCAATAATATTGAGATTATACATGGAAATATACTTGAATTAGAAATTCCTTTTCATACTAAAGTAGTATCCAATATTCCATATTCAATAACTGGGCCAATCTTAAATAAGATATTTTATAAAAAAGAACCACCAATCGGAGTTTTAATTATTGAAAAAAGTATTGCAGATCGAATCTTTATATCAGAAAATTATAAAACTTTTTCAAGAATTAGTATTGGTACTAATGCTTTTATAAATCCTGTTTCAAAATTAACTATTTCAAGACTGAGTTTTTATCCTATTCCAAAAATATCATTATCACTTATTAAAATTATCCCTAATGAAAAGATTAACCCATTTTTAATGGAAAAAGATACAATAGATTTTTTTTTAAAATTTATTGCTGGAATAATGCCATATAAAAATAAAAATATTGTTAATGCTCTAGATCTTTATTTCAAAACCTTAAATAGAAGTAGATATACAAAAGAAGAAATCCTTATGATTTTACAGAAAAATAATTATGATAATAAAAAATTATTTGGTTTCAAAATTGAGGAATTTATTGAGATTAGCAAATTATTTTATTCTTGAAACAAAAATAATGTTAGGCGATGATTATACCTCCTTTACCCGATCCAATAATCCAATCTGATTATGAAAATGTTTACAATCCTTCTGATGATAGTTATTTAATAATTGACTATTTTAAACGTAAAATTAACCGTAATTATTTTGATGGAATTAAATTAAATAAAATTAAAAAAATACTTGATGTAGGTACTGGAACTGGGATAGTTGCTATTTTTTTCCAATTAATCAAGATGGGGAATCCGAATTTTAATCCAGAGATATATGCATCTGATATCTTAGAAGATTCTATAAAATGTGTTAGGTTAAACGAGAAAAGAAATAAAATCAATAATCAAATAAAATTAATAAATTCAGATTTGTTTAAATCCTTTCCAGAAAAGTTAAAACACTCATTTAATATTATAATCTTTAATCCTCCCTATTTACCTTCCTCTTCCTTAATTAAAGAATATCTCAATAAAAAGAAGATTGATTTCAGTTGGGATGGTGGACTAAAAGGATATGAACTTTTAATTGATTTTCTTACCAGTGCCAAGATTTTTCTAAATTTAAAGAAGGAACATGCCATCTATTGTATTACTTCTAGTAGAACTAACTTAATAGAATTAAATAAACTAATTACAAATCTTGGATATAAAAATAGAATAGTAGATAAAAAGCATATTTTTTTTGAAGATATTATTTTAAATAGATTAAAGAATAGTTTAGGTTAAAAAGGTCTTCTGTTTCTTCTTTTCTCTAATAATGAAATACCATGCATATTTAATGTTCTAGTTAAATTGTTTAGTAATAAATCTACTTCTTTTGATTTAAAGACGGCTCTTTTATGGGCTTCGATTTGAGGGATCGGCAATCCATAATGTTCGTTTAAACTTGAAATTGGTAATAAGATGGAAGAAATTAAATCTGCTCTCTCAGAGGCTTTATTGAACGAGTGTTTTTCTTCCATGAAGAATTCAATTCTACATGGAGTATCATAACGAGTTGTTTTTAGATAAAATGCATAAAATGATAGAGGAAAATAATATGGAATTTCTTTTTTAATTCCAGTATCTCGAATTTTATCAATTTCTCTCTTACAATTAAAGATACATGTTCTTTCGGACTTCTTCAATACTCGATTGAATAAATCTATATCGGAGAAAAATTCTATTACATTTCGATAATTTGTCGTGATAAAATCAGTTAAATTAGAATAACTAGGTTTTAATAATTGTATAGTATCTCTTAAAAGATGTGTAAGGGCAGAAGTTCTCGTATCTTTAATTGAACCTATTAATAAGATTCCATTTTCTTTACAATTCAAATATAACTTATGGTATTCTTTCAATAGTTTATCATACTTTCTTGATATTTCAGGATCTTTGGAAAATAATAGATTTATTGGCATAATAACAATAGAACCATCAATTATGATCACATCAATTCCAGAAGATTTTTTTATTAATCGATTCAAAAGATTGATTTCCATGAATGTCATATCAATAGAGACTTTTGTTTCGACAGCAGATTCATCTCGATTAAAAAAATTTCCTTGAACATAATAATTATTAAACCCGCTAAGATCGGGATAATAAACAATTTTTGCAGCATGATTTTTTTTAAAATAATATTTTACAGCAATAGCTTTTAAAAATGAAAAATCCACATTCATAAATTTCTTAGTTACTGAACTTCCATCAACACTAACAACATTTAATCCTCTTATATTAGCGGAGGATCCTTTTTTTTTCAAAAATGTTTCTTTAATATAAAATCTAGGAAAATCTATGAATTTTGTAAAATCTAAATTATCAAGATTTTTCAAAATGACATCTACAAAAGATTTTTTCAATTTTTCAATCTCTAAATATTCTTTTGCAATAGTTTTAAGATCTTTCAAAAGAAGTTGTTCTTTTGTTAGGCCAGGATTTTTAATGATTGCTTTATCTTGAGGGACAATCTTAAAATCACCTTTTTCTGATTCTATGAATTTATCATAAACTTTCATTAAAAGTACAAATAATAGAATTAATATTAATAATAATGAGATATTTAATTTTTTGATTTATTAGGATTAATAAACAATAACATTATAAGAAAAATGGCTGTACAGTTAGGAGAAAACCCATGGATTTTAATAGGATTAATATTTTTGGAATTATTGTTTGTTATTATCCCCGCTTTAATATCCAGTAAATTGGAAAAGAAAACATTCCATGATACAATAAAAGATATGGGCTTTCAAAAAAATGAAGATCTTTTTATTAAAATAATATCGGGATTAAGTCTTGGAATATTATTTTTCTTTTTTGGTAATTATCTTATTTTATTTTTTCGGGACTTTATTATAAGAAATATATTTGGTTCTGATTTTGTCGAACTTGGGCAAGAAGGAGCTATTAGTACAGAACCAATTCACCCTAATCTGATTCAACTATTAATCCTTATAATCTTAAATCTGATTATTATTGGACCATGTGAAGAAGCTTTTTTTAGAGGATTTCTTATTAAAAAATTGGAAAATAAATTAAAATTAGCCTATAGTATCATTATTTCATCTATAATTTTCACTTTTTATCATGTTCCTCCATTTCTAGTACCTGTAACAACAATTATTACTTTTTCCGGTTATTATCTCGCATTTGGACTGATTTTATCCCTTATATTTGTGTATTTCGAATATTCTTTAATTCCTTGTTCAATTGCCCATTCTTGCTTTAATATCCTTATTTTATTAATATGATTTTTTCTATGTTTTAAAAATATTAATTATAAAATATATAAAAATTAATTAATATTGGACATATTAATATTATAAAATTAAATTAGGACTTTCCCAAATTATAATTACTAATCTTGAACTTGAAAAAAAAATAATGACGGATTACGATTATACATTTAAAATTATGATGTTAGGGGATGCATCTGTCGGAAAAACCTCCCTTACTATGAGATATATCTCTGGATATTTTATGGAAGATCTTAAATTAACTATTGGAGTAGACTTTTATAGTAAGACAACCTCCTTTAAGGATAAAAAAGTTAAATTACAAATTTGGGATTTTGGAGGAGAAGAAAGATTTCGTTTTCTGCTGTCTCAATATAGTAAAGGTGCAAATGGAGCATTTTTCTTATATGATATTACTAATCAAACATCATTAGATCACCTACCTGATTGGACACAAGTAATAAGAGAACATGCGGGAGATATCCCTATAATGCTGATTGGTTCGAAAGTAGATTTGCATGAATTTCGAGCTGTTCTTCGAGCTGACGGAATATTAGCGGCAAAAAAATACAATCTTGCTTCTTTTGTGGAATTATCTTCCAAAAATGGAGAGAATGTAGAAAAAGCTTTCAACGTTATGACAGAAATTCTTTTTGATAAGTATTCCAGCTAAATTTATCTAATTATAATCTAAATTTTCACTTTATACATTTAAGTAAACTTTATATTTTCCATATTCCTTTTCTTTTAGTACACATTTTTGGGTGAATTTTATGATTGAAGTTCTTAATAAAAAAGAGAAATTAGAAGGTTTTATTGACGGGAAAAAATATTTGAATAAAAAAAAGAAATTAATGGGTTTTTTGGAAAATGATGAGTTTAAAGATAGATCAGGTTACACTCTATTAATCCTTAAAGCGAATGGTGCTATTACTTGGAATGAAGGGGAACAACAAGGTTATCTCAAGGAAGGTAAAATTTATTCTTCCCTTGAGGATAAAGTTATCTTTGAATTTAAAAAAGAAAAGGCAAAGATTTTAGGTTCTGAAGGGGATACCATTCTATATTTAAAGGGTGATCTTGATTCTCTTGAAGATAATGATTTTTTTGGGATTGCGGGGCAATTTTTAGGATTATTTGCGTAGAATTAATTTTTCAAATAAGAGATCTAATTTTTTAAATATAAAATATTTAAAAATACTCTTTCTATTTTTAATTAAACTTAAAATATATAATTAAATGGTGTAACTTTTGAATGAAATAAACAACAAAGAACCACCAAGACCTAAAGGATTACAAATACATAGTAAAGCACCCCAAATAGATACAACAGATATATATGATAACCCCATTAAATTGGATGAACTACTAGAATCCTTTAGTGGAGTTTTAATAGATTTTTTTCGAGGAAATTGGTGAAGTCATTGCAAAAAGCACTTAAAACTTTTAACTGAGTATATCTTTGAATTTGAAAACCGAAATATTAAACTAATTTCCATTGCGAGTGATAGTGTTAGGCTTTTGAGGAAATTTAAAGAAGAAAATGAGTTTGCTATTGATATGATATCTGATAGAGGTGCTAAAATAGCAAAAGAATATGATGTTTACTGGTTTGCTCCAGGTGGTGGAAAAGATTACAAAATAAAACAAGCTGTACCCAGTAAATTTCTTATTAATAAAAATGATGAAATTATCTGGAAATATATTGGAAAAGATAAAACTGATAGACCTTCAATAGAAATGATGATGGAGATTATTGATACATATATTATAAATCCCAAGTAAGAATGAATTGAACGTAAAAAAAAGAGATGTTCAAGGACAGCCTCGTGAGGGTTTTGGGATTATTCCTTTTATTTTTTAGTAAGATCTAAAATAATAATATTAAATGTTAAAGTAAAATTAAGCATATTAATGCAATATGAATTTAAAATTAGAGACTTAAAAGAGTCTGATATAAGTACAGTTTTATCAATTTATAATGATCATGTTATAAATGGATTTGCTGCATATTCTGAAAAAGAACTCAGTATTGACTTCATAAATCGATTAAAAAAAGACTCTCTTTCATTTATTATTCTAGAAATTGAAGAGAAAATTACAGGCTTCGCCTTTTTAAGAAATTATTTACCTTATGATAATTTCAAGCATACTGGACAATTAAGTTATATTATTAAACCTGAATATACTAACAAAAGTTTTGGTACGATGTTGTTCAACAAATTGGTTGATGCTGCAAAAGATAATGGAATTGATATACTAATAGTTCATTTGTCCTCTCTAAATCAACAAAGTTTGAATTTCCATAAAAAACATGGCTTTATTGAATGTGGAAAATTTAAGAACATTGCTAAAAAATTTGGTCAAGAGTTTGATATCATTTGGATGCAAAAGAATATATGAGTTCTAAATGTAATTTAACTTAATCTAAAAATAAAAAAAATAAAATGAGAATATCTTTACTACAACCGAAAATAATCCGTAGAAATATCTTCCAAAATATGAAAAAAATTCAGCACTTAGTAGATATTAGTGCTGGAAATTTACTTGTATTACCTGAATATGCATTAACTGGTTCTCTTGTACTTGATAGTGAAGCTGACAATCATAAATTTTCCTAAGATAATTCTCAAAATAGTAAAATTTATACCATTTATTTCTCAATAGGAAAATACCTAGGATTATTATGAACGCTAGGTTTAATAGGATTTAGTCCTAGTACATGTCCTATGCTTAGAATTAAGGATTAAAACGCAAGTATTTTATGTATTGTTTAGTTAATGAGTTATACCTAAATCCCGATTCATAACAATTTCCACATTTGGAACAATGGTGTTGAGTGCATTCTTTAAAGTCTTCTTGAGATATGGTATTTTCCTTCATAAGGAATCCACACTTATCGCAATAAGTATTCGTTAACATAATTTTAAGTGAAGTTTGAAAACGTATTTAAAACAAATAAGTAGGACGATTTAGTAAAAAAATTAGTTAAGACACTTTAAGTTTAAAATAAGAAAATGTTTAAGAAAATTATGTTATTTTTTTCCAAAGTTTTTCTGTTTAATTATTTGATTTTGATTGAAAAATATTAAATTCTCAAAGCTGAATTCGAATTAAATAACGCTATGATTATTGTGTTTATTTTTGGACACTCAATTTAATATACTTTTTTGTAAACATGAATTATTATTTAGTTTTTATGACACATTTAACAAGGCTTGAATATATAAAAATCATCATAATAAAGGTTTTTAAAAAAGTAGAACTCCTCTTATTTATGAAAACTTTAATTGTTTATTTTACAATGGGAGGAAGAACAAAGAAGACTGCAGAGGCAATCGCAAGTGCTTTAACTACTCATGAAGTGAGCTTTTTTCCTATGAAATTAACTGGGAAATTTATTGAAAAGATAAAAATGTTGGACAAGTTCGAGAATAAAGATTTTTCTGCTATAGAATCTGAATTGAATACTCTTGATGCGGTAGGTTATGATTTAATTATTTTTGGTATGCCTACTTATGGAAGTAGACCCCCACTAGCTTTTGATGAAATCCTAGCTAGAATGGGAAATCTTTCTGGAAAAAAAGCAGTTGTATTCAACACAGCTCGTTTTACTGGTGGAAAAGCGTTAGATTATATGAAAACAAAAGTCGAAGAAGCAGGAACCCAAGTAATCGACCAAAGAAAATTTAGAAAACTATTTTGGATCGGAGTAAAAAATGCCATTAAATTTGGCAAACAAATCAATGAAAGAAAAGAGTAAGAAAATAAGAGAGTATGAGCACATAAAGCATCTGGAACAGTAAGGATTATACGATTTGAGAAAGAAGATGATATACACTATTTTTGAACGTTTTTATCATGCCATATATTGAAATTAAAACAAATTCAATAGCGAAAAACCGCCCATTCATATACCATATTGATTGTACCAAACCAATCTTGTAATAAACCCATTGATATTATCAGCATCAAACCCCCTATCACTAACCACATTCGTGATTTATTTATTAGCAGTCCAATACCGCTGAAAATTAAAATAAGCTCAGGTAAAGACATCAAGAACATCAATCCTGACCATCCCCAATAATCAACATTCATATTACTAGAACCTAAGATCGGTGGGCCAATAGGACTGTCTACGAGTACTTTCAGCATGAAAATATATATTCCAAAGACAATATATAAAATGCTGAAAACAAGATCTTTTCCTTCGTGTATGATATCGTTCTTTCCTCTTCTTCCTTTCACTATATGACCAGCGATTATAAAACACACAGTTAAAAATATCGGTAGATCTATAAGTCCAAAATGAAACATAAATGTATAAATTCTGAAAATTCTTGAGGCTATTACCCAAAAGAGAGTACTACTAATAAATATTACTGCTCCTTCGATTAACAATAAATTTCCGAGATCCTTCCGTTCCATTTTATTATTTCCAATTTTAAAATTCTTTTTACTTTAATACTGCGAATATAAATTAATGAATTATGTAATTTCTCTTTTCTTTCGTTCACTTCTTTTAATTAAAACTATTATAATAATACCTGTAATTGTAATGGATATTGGAAAACCGAAAGCTATAATTTCCATCATTTCTTCGAACGGCGAAGTTTCTCTATAAAATTTGATTCCAACATCCATCAGGGGGCTTACAGTATTATTCCATTCACATATATAGGATTTTCCTCCAATAATATCTACAATGTGGCAGGGAGCTAATCTAATCCATGTCGTTGTAAAATGGTGTTGTTTCCCATATACATTAAGCTCTACTCTTCCTGTAGTATTTCCAATCCATTCTTGCGATGTTCCTAAATGATATACAATATAAAACAAATCCTTGAAATCAAAAGGATTACTCTTTGATCCATTGAAATGATATCTCAAAACAGATGTGCTATTCTTTAGAAGGGTTACATTACATTTAATTAATATAATTGGATATCTCTCTGTAAACCATTCAAATTGGATATCAATTGGAGTAATGATTTCATTCCTGTTCGAAACACTAATTAAATCATGAGAAATTGGAGTACTATTTGCAAACACTTTAATTATAACTTCACTGATATTTAATGCTAAAGAGAGGAGCAGTATTAAGGGTATAGTAGTTGTATTTTCTTGATTGGATAATGTATAGTTAGCATCAAAAAGGATATCAATTTTATTAGATAAAAAGGTCGCATCGAAGGTGATCATAGTGTTTGTGTAAGAAAGCTGTAAAGGTGCAGTACAGTTCGGGAAGATTTCAGCAATAAATTGATCTCGACTAGGTGGAGGAGGAGGAGCAGATACATTAGGAACTGAAATACAATAATTTAGAGCTAAAAATAATATAATGAAAACTACATAAATTCTTTTTCGTGCTTTCATTGGTTCACCAGATTCAATAACCTAAAATGATCCTATATCTCCATTTAAATATATCGTTAAATTTTATAGAATTTTTAAATATTCTAGCGAAATAAATTTATTATAATCAAAGAAATATAAGTTTTTTAAGACAATATAATGAAATAAAAACCGAGAAAAAGGAATTGAGTAAAATATATGGCTATTATAAAATTTTTAAAGTCTCCTTGTTTACTAGTGAATTTATAGGGAAAAAGTTTGAAGGTTAGTGTTGTATTGAAAGGAGTATTTAGGTTTGGACGGTTTAAGCTGAGAATGCAGATGGAGTATGTTCTTGAGTATTATCTTTCTTTATCTGTTTTAAATTATACAATTATTTGAAATTCCTTATTTTCTTAAGTATTGCTCTTTCTGGAAAGGTAAATTTTGAAAAGATATAATAACTGTCATTTACTATATTATAATGACAATTGAAAAAATGCAAATGCAAATGACTGAAAAAATAACTCAAAAAGTCTCATCAAATGGAAGGATTGTAATACCAAAAGAATGGAGAGACAAATTAGCCATTGAAGATAAAAATGAGGTTGAGATGGAATTAAAGGACGATAAGACCATTTTAATCAAAAAAAAGACACATCCCCTTGAGATAGAAGATAATTTATTTGAAGGAGTTGCTCCATTTACAGAGGAAGAGTTAGATGAAGCAAAAAGATCGTTATTCCCTAGTGAGGAATAATCAAAAAATTGGTAGCTCTTGATATAAAATGACAGAAAAAGCAGCAATTGATGCTCAGGTTCTATTTTATTTCCATTATGACTATCAAAAAATTCCATTAATTCTCCAACAATTGAAAAAAAAAGTGATAAATGGAGAAATAACAGTGATCCTACCTACAATTGCAATCACAGAATTGCTTTGGAAAATGAGAAGGGCTGGGAAAACAAGCGCATTTAAAGAGGCTCTCAATCGATGGGAAAACTCAGAAAATATCATTATCGATGATTTTAATTTGGAAATCATTCAATTGATGTTAAAAAATGCTAAAAGTCACGAATTGCATGATGAAATCATAGCAATGACATGTAAAAAGCATGATACAGACATTATTTACTCTAAAGATAAAAAATTTAAAGAAATATTCAATTTACAGCTAAGATCTTGGTAGTAGAGGATTAGATTTTATTCTTCTCTCTATAATATTTATTCACAAAAAGTTGAGAAGATTTTTAAACACACTACTTATTCCAAATCATTCAAATAAAAGGAATATTAGGAGGAATATACAAGAATAATTCGATAACAGAATGATTTTTTTAGAAAAAATGTTATCTCTCTCCCCTGTGGAGTCCCCTCCTAGAAAAGTAGGGGTGGAATGAATATTTCTCAAGAATGCAATTTATTAAAAGATCTTTTCAGTTGATTATTGTCTAGTTGATCAAAATCAACATTGATTAATCCTAAAATTTCCATTCTAATCTTAAAAAAAGGAGTTTTCTTTTTTTCCAAATTGAGGTTTGGATAACTTTAAATCTTTCTAAGACCAATTCTATTTTTCACCTTGTTCAAAAAATAGTATATGAATATAGTCTGTCAGACTATTATTTAAGGTTAATAAAAATAAAAAAAAAAATAAAATTTTGCTGGAAATATTAAAATCGCGTAAAGTTAAACCGTAATTAACGATTTATATTAATCCAATAGCGATTTTCATATCTGCAGCGGTTACTTTCTTTCTGCCGGAGTGTTTGGCAATATCAAGCGCACAGCCAGTTAAAGTTTTAGCATATTCTTCTAAATAATCCATTAATTTGTCAACTGCGGCTCGACTTACGATTTCAGCTCCAGCTTTCTTCATTAAAGCCCGTAATGGGCTCCATGCGAATGCAGCCATAATTTTTTTCAATCCTCCACGAATTTTTTAATGATTTGTGTTAATTTCCTCAACCCTTTTTTATATAAGGGGCAAGGTTTATTTTTTAATTTTTCAGTTTTAAATACTAATGTATTTAAATTTTAATTAGTATTACTTATATTTAAATGTGTTGGTCGATCATCATTAATCCGATACATGTGATCAATCAAATATGGTCGACAAAAAAAATTGATGAAAAAAATTGACAAATTTTTTACTAGTGAATTCAATTAATCGGAAATGATCAATTTTTGATTTCAGATGATACAATTGTGATAGGACTTATATTAATTTGTTATTATTTGGGTGGAATCTATTAACGATTTTTCGATCAATATTATAGAAGATAAAAGTTTGATCTACTTATCATTGAAATTCTTTACATTATAATACTTTTGACGCATAAATTAGAACTTTTCGAAATTCTAAATCCTCAATATTTAATTTACTTTTATACTAATTTAAACTTTAGGCATTCTCTTTAATAATTTTAGTGTATTTTATTATAATTAGATATTAATAATTCACGTAAAAAAGGGATAATAGAAAATGGGTGAAATCAAACCTAAAATTTTAGTTGCTTCAGATATTCACTTAGGGTCCTTAGACAGTGAAAAAGATTTGTTTATTCAATTTTTAAGAAGCATTATTAGTGGAGAGTTCGGAAATGAATTACAAGCCCTTATAATATTGGGAGATTTTATTGATTTATGTATGGATGTCCCTGAACATATAGTAAAAAGGAAAAAAATTCAAGAAATTTTTATACTTTTACTTGATATTAAAAAATCAATTAATCTCATATTTGTACTAGGGAATCATGAAATTCCTGTTACTGGAGACTACGATGAGAAATTTAAACATCGAGAACTCAAATTTTTAAGCAAATTTAAGAATAGTGATTTTAGTGAGTTGTTTAATATAGAGTTATATTGTCAATATTTACTATTAAAAAAGTGTAATGATGAAGATATGCTCTTATTATACAATTCTCGAGATCAAATTGAGAGTAATCCAATTAAGAAAATAAAAATTGATGGACTTGACTTAAACAGTGATTATAGGTGTTTTTTAACACACGGATATCAATTTGATAGTGATATATATCGATTTTTTGTGGGACAAATATGGAAATCATTAATCTCCAGTAAAAAATATGAAGTAAAAGAAACTTATGATTATTTTTGGAATGAGGTTATTAAAGAAGGAAGAAAAATCAAGCCAGTTACACTCAAACAAATGAAAAATGAGTTAATTACACTGAAATATGTGCCTAGAGAATCGATAGAGGCTCTTTTTTCAGAATTGAGTTATTTAGAATTTAACTTAGTTAAAGCAAACATGCGTGTTATGAAAAAATGGCAACGTGCGAGTAACCCTGATTATTATTTTGATGAGATAAAAGAGTTTTTAGAGGATGATGAATATGACTTTTCAAAAATTAATCATGTTATATATGGCCATACTCATCATAGTGGAATTTCATATGGAAAGATAAACAATCAGGAAGTAGAAATATTAAATAGTGGATCTTGGCAGCATATGCACCCTACATATGTCGAAATAATTTCTAAGGGAAATTTAAATTTAAAATCAATAAGCAATAATTCAAATTCTTAGAGATTTACTGAAAGAACATAGAATTTTCATATTCCTAACTCTATTTCAGATTTCTTTTTTTCAGCGTAGAAAAACCGTCCAGAACCCATAACATCTACGTGTCGGTATTATATTTCATTAAATATTAGGTTTTGAGATTTTATTCCATCATTTTTTTTAATTTTATAAATAATTTTTTTCGAATTTGAATCTATAATGTTTTTTATCATTTTACCTAATTCAGAAACAATGACTTCTTCTTCAGAAGGATATTATTGATCTGGGTTAGCACCTATTGCGATATTACCTTCTTGATAACTACCAGGATTTTGTTCTGCCTTCGTATTGTATTTAATGAAATAATCGATGAATATTTTTAGTTTTTCTAAGCTTATCTGACCGGTTTCCTCCAGAATTTCAAATACAGATGAATCTGGATTTCGTAAATAGTCATGAACCGTATCTGGAGTTGTTTTTGGTACATAATCTGAGAATAACTCTTTTTCATTCAAAACCTATTTAACACCGATTTATATTTATATGTTCAAAACTTATAAATCCGAACTTTTATTTTTAATTATTAAGTTTAGTTTTCATTTATTATAGATCATATAATACAAAAAAATTATAAGATAACTAATACTTAATGTATAAATAGAATTAGGAGATTAACCCAATCATGCAAAAAGCCAAGGAGATTGATGAAAAACCAATTTATATCTTTAAAGTTTGCATGCTTGGTCAAGAGCGTGTAGGGAAAACGTGTATTGCAAGAAGATTATGTTTCAATACATTTGATGTGAATACTAAAGAAACTCTAGGAATTGAGTTTTATACAAAGGATCTTCCTGTTATTGTGGATGGAGAGAATACATTCGTTCGAATTAGTATCTGGGATTTTGGTGGACGAGAACAATTCAAAAAACTATTTCCGTACTATATTAATGGAGCTAATGGCATTTTTATGGTATTTAATTTGGTAGATCTTCAAACTCTGCTAAGGTTAGACTGGTGGTATGAGAAATTAATAGATTATGAACAAGCAGATACTCCTCGCATGATAATAGGGGCAAAAGACGATCTTGTTAAAACTGCTAATGAGAAATCTAGGGTTGATGATTTAGTTATTAAAAGGTTTAAGGAAAGACATAATGAGACTGATTTTCATAAGACTTCTTCCAAGGAGAATTGTAATATCCAATTAATCTTTAAGGAACTAGTTATTAAAATTTTAGACAAAAATAAACTAGATTACGATCAATTACTATAAAGAAGTTTATCAACTAATTTTTAAGAGATCTCTTTTTTATATCATTTATAGTAG
>JABXKB010000354.1 GCA_013375485.1 Promethearchaeota archaeon
TTACCTTATCTAATTATATATCCTACTTGATTTGACAGAAATTCACTGTCTTTGATTGTAATTCTGATGTTTCTTTTAAAATTATTGTTATTATTTTTTATAATTTAATTTGGTTTTATATCGGTGACCAATATATCGGAAATCGAATACATTTAAATAGGTGTTTTTCTATAATAATATTAATGTTCGATTTAGGATATATTCTCGATCGAACACCAATTGGTGAAAATTAAAAATGTTTTTTGGTAAACGTTTTAGCGGTCATGAAGGCGGGATCTTTTCAGGTTTGGATATCTTAGTACTTTCTATAATAGAAAACTATGACGGTATCTCTGGATATGATCTCGCTAGAAAAATCAACGAAAAATTCGACAAACTTTGGCATGCCTCCCCTGGCACAATTTATCCGTTACTAAACAGATTAGCTAAAAACGGTTTCATTGAAATGGAAGATATAATTAAAAACAATCGAAATATCAAATTATACCGAATAACTGAGTCAGGCCAAAAAAGATTAAAAGAAGTTCTCAAGAATAATTTAGAACCAAGCATAAACACTCTTGGAGAATACCTTAGAACTATTGTCCAAACTTGGATTCCAAATGAAGATAGTATACATAGGATGATGTCATGCTTTCCGTATCACCGAGAGCATCCACATAGGACCGTAGATGGGGAAGATTATTCTATAGCAAACATTGAACGCGTAAAGAGAATTTTAGATGAGTTGAATTTTTCTAAAAGCAGGGTAACTAAAAGATTGGAGCACATTGACAAGAGAATTTCTCATTTTGAAGGATTGCTAAATGATTTGAAAAGCAAGCGAAAAGAAAATACGAAACCTATAGAAATTGTTGACGATGACGATTATAATACTTTCGAAAAACCTTAATTTTCACCAGTACAATTGAAAAAATAAAAGAAAGGAGGAAAAAAAATGCATGATAAAAATTGCGGACCAAGCCATCATAACCAAAACTGTGGACCAAGGCACATGCATGGTTGCATGCCATTTAATCCGAGAGATATAGCAAAAATGAAACGAATGGCTTATCAATTCATGGGAAATTTCATGGGTAATTACATCCACCACAACATAGAAGATTTAGAAAATGACTACTTAATAACCGTACCATTACCAGGTCGTACTAAAGAGGATGTTACAGTATCACTCATTAATAAACACTTAAACATAAAAGCAAAGAAGCCAAAAGTTCCTGAACATGAAAAAATTAAACAAGAACCTGAACAAAAGGAATTTCCATTCATGTTTAAGGGATTTACATTTGTAGAGGTAAACATGGATGTTCCACTTCCGGCGGATGCTGACGAAAATAAAATATCTTCTAGAATGACGAACGGTCTTTTGAGGGTTATAATCGGCAAGAAGCCTGCAAAACCTATAGATATTACCGATGAACCAAACAATTAAAAAGTCTTTATAACGTAATAAGGCGGAGCACTTTAGAATTAATTACTTTTACGACTTAACGAGAGTTTTTAAGTAAAAATATAACTCTAAAGCACTCCAAATAATAAAATTTTTTTTCTTTTTTAATCTTGATTAATAACCATTAATCAAATTCATCTTTGTTTTGTATTGCTATATAATTTGCATATAAATTATAACAAATCTGGCTAATTTTTACTTAAAATTTATAATTCTGCAATTTAAAATATTTATAATTAAATTTAATTTACTCTATAATAATATGAATGAACAAAGAAAGAAATTAGCAAGGACACACCCCGTAAATTACGTTCTATTATCTGTTTCCCTTATTATTTTTGGAACTCTAGGATTAATATTTATAACTCAAATGGAACTACAACCGGGTTGGTTATGGGAAGAGGTTAGTAGAACTAATTCAATGGAAATGTCAGTGTTGCCAGGAGATGATTTCAATGATGATGGAATATCAGACGCAATCGTTTATGTCGATGTTCTTAATCAAGATAGGGATTATATTGGGAATCCTTCTGATCGACCTAATTATGGTAATATTTATGCTCTTGATGGGTTAAGTGGAAAAAGAATATGGAATAACACTTATAATAATCCAATTAAAAGAGTGTATGAGATCATGGATATCGACGGTGACGGATATAGAGATTATTTCGCGGAAATAGCCTCAGTTGGTCCAGATTGGGTAATTTCCGAATATAATGACAATCCTATATCCGAAGTCATACCCGACGATTACTTCAACATTTTGCTTTCCGGCCATTATGGTGATGAGATACCAATAGCGGTGGGGGATAATCGTAGTTTCACAAACTATTTTGTACACGATTTAGTTTCTCTAAATGATCTTAACGATAATAGCCCAGATCTTGTAGTTTTAGAATGCAAGTCAAAGGGGAATGAAACTAATAATTATTATTACAATGTTTCTAGTTATTTTGTGAATGGAACTAGATTTGATTCCACCTACCTTAGGTTTGGTTGGATTGGGGAACAAGATGTAATTCCAGCATTACATTTATTTCCTTATGGTTCTGAAGAGCACATTCTTTTAATAGATCAGACGAGGATATTTTTGTTAAATTCAAGTGAATCTAATTTCTTAGATCCAATATTTAACGAAACTATTACGGGATATTCTCGTGATTATGCCATAACAGAAGATTTGAACGGTGATTTAATTCCTGAGATTTTTCTATTAAACGATGAAGGTAATGTTTCAATAGTTAATGGTTTTGATGGAACAACTATTAGAGTATTTAATGCACCTGGAGATTATAATTTTCACGAAATTGATACATTTAGTTCCAACCCTGGAGATATGGAAGCATTTGTAGTGATAAAAGGTCATAATTACGACGAAATTACCGAACTGCGAAAAACTCAAATTTTAATATATTTAATTACCGAAACTGGGGAAGATATTTTTAGGGCTTATCATGAAGAAACAGAAGATGATTCATTGGATATATTTCCTTTAGGAGAGGACATGGACGGAGATAATGTTGAAGAACTCGTTATTTTTGAAAGAATTTACCCCTGGTATTCCACTACTGAAGTTCGTCGTCTTAGTATAGTGAGCGTACCTGAAAACAAAGTATTAGCCGTTGTTAATCTTGATACAGGTGCTCAAAAAATTGTGCCTTTTCAAGATATCAGTAATGATGGTAAGGGAGACATGTTATTCTCTTCTCATGATAAAATTGTTGCGTTAGCTTCTTCAAAACCACAAGCAATATGGTTATCTCCTGAATTTCCTTTAGGATTGCCTCTTTTTATCACTCTTGCCGTAGTATTATGTATTGGAATATTTCTGGCGATATTAAAGGGTCGTAAACTAAGTTTTAGTAGAAAAAGTGTCAAGGAACATAAACTCACCGTTTATGTAAATGTGGCCGCTATCGTTCTGATGTCAGTTACTTTTTTACTATTCTTAATACAGTTGAATATTTTTAATAATACATTAATACCAAACCAAAACATGACAAGTATAGTAATAAGCTTTCTTACAGTGATTATCACTTGGTATGGTACATTACCCTTGACTGCTGCGTTGTATAACCGATTTGCTCCCCAGTTTGCTTATACATTCGTAAAACTTCGCTCTCTATTTTTTAAGTTATCTAAGAGTTATAACACAGATATTTTAGTTGTGGATATGAATGATCGGAAAGAAATTGGCACAGTAATCCAACTAAAAAGGATAATTTTACCTCTACTGCTTTCTATAGCAATCGGTTTCTACGCATATGGTCTACTAACTCCAATTCTTGGTTATCCTAATAATTTTAAGGTTTTTGGATCTACTGAATTTTTCCAGTTTATGAATGGTTATATGCTCTGTTGCATCTTCCCTATGATTTTAACCTTTCTTGTCTTTTCGTTTTTTATTTCAGGAAATTTCCTCTTGGATGACGCAGGAGTTGTGTATTTTCGCCAATCTAAAAAGTATCGTCAACCAGGTGATATCGAACCAATCAGTATTTGGGCACAATCAATAGTAAAAGGTATAGCGGGTATATCTGCTATTTTAACATTAATAAATTTCTTAGGAGCTGTAGATTTTTCGGGATTCTTTACAGATACGGAAAATATCACCGGTTTACTATTTGGATTTTTAATAACCTTAGTATTCTTCGTAGCGATTCCTTTTTTAACCGCCTTTTCATATGTCTTACTAGCCGGTGAAGTTATGGAATTCTCAATGGATTTCAACATGCAAAAATTGTATTCCTTAATGGAAAAGAAGGGTTATGATACTACACCACGAGATATAACCAATATTTATCCTGAAGGATTTATTAAGGGAAAAGAATCTATAACCGATAAACAAGAATCATAACTATACTTTTTTTTCTTTTATTTTTGTAGCTTGAGATCTTAGCTTATAAATTAATATATATGAAATGATTAACAATTATTAGTGCCATTTACACCATTCCATTTAGGACCCGCATTAGTTATCGGTATTATACTTATTTATTATATTGATTTCCCCACCTTATTGGTTGCAAGTGTAATATTAGATATTGAACCGTTTCTTGTGCTAGTTCTTAATTTGAATTATCCCTTACACGGTTTTTTTCACTCTTTTTTAGGAGGAACACTTATTATCTTACCACTATCGTTTATAATGTTTAAAATTAGGCCT
>JABXKB010000057.1 GCA_013375485.1 Promethearchaeota archaeon
GATTTAGAAGTGATTATCTCAAAATTAGATTGATTTCAGTTCTTTAATGTTTAATTTTCTATTTGAAAATATAAAAGTAAGAATCAAATTGTACAAAAGTAGAATTGGAATTGAAATCATGATGGGTAAAAAGTATTCCCCATTGAATTTTAACAAAGCCCCAGGGATTGAAATTAACAACGGAATTAATTCACTTATAATCGATATTATTATAACTTTCTTTCTTGAAACAACTCCCATAATATATTTTATCACATAGTAGAGAGTAATAAATCGAAAAAAGTAAATTGGCACATATTGAAAAACTGTAAACCATCTAAAACCTCCTAAAGCCCCGTATTCCCATAGGATTGCCAAAAATCTATTTGTTCCTGTAAGATCTATTTCAAAACAATATGGTGTAAGAAATATAATGAGAAGAGAAATAATTCCTATAATAAACAATATATAAGGATTTTTCGACAATATTTTACCTATTTGTACTATTTTATTTTATTTTTAATATCTAATAATTCACTTATTAATATTATGATAATTTTGATATTTATTCTCAATATTATTTTATTCCCACAGAATAAATTTTACTTTTATTGATTATCAAGAAATCTGTGAAAATGTAATCCGGTAATCCCAAAAAAGTCAAAATTTATTATCTATGAATTCTTCTTTTAAATTGATTCTTTACAATTTAAAGAATTTTTAAAAAAAGTAATAAAATTTGGTTTTAAAAGTGGTAAAAGGAACAGTAAAATGGTTTAACAGCCGTAAAGGCTTCGGATTTATAAATTCTGATGAAGGAGGCGATGTTTTTGTTCATTACACCGCATTATCTGGCAGAGATGATGAATATAAAACTTTAAATGAAAATGATAAAGTTGAGTTTGAAGTTGTCGATGGTCAAAAAGGACCGCAAGCTAGCAACGTTGTAGTAACTGAAAAAGCCCCTCCTAATCCATATAATAGAGGAAGAGGAAGAAATTTTCGCTTTTAAATTATAAGTCTTTGTAAATCTACAAAAAGAAAAATATAATATAAGAAATAAATAATAATTAAAAAAAAGAAAAAAAATCTGTTTTTGCGATTGTTATCGAATCTTATCTTTTTTTTTATTTTTAGTCTTAAAACAAATTTAATTCATATTATTAAAAGAAGATTTAACATTATTCATTTCCAAATATTTATTCCATTTCCTTCTAAGTAGATAAGGATTTTTTTTAGTTCTCTGTCTTTTTCAATCTCTATTGGTGTATTTATCATATATAAATCTGTGAGAGATTGAAGATCTAATAATGATTCAGGAATAGTTTTTATTGGATTATTATTTAACCATAGAATTTTTAATGATTCTAAATACTTGATATTTTCAGGTATCTTTTTAATTTTATTATTACTTAAATCTAAAATTTCGAGATTTGGAAATACTGACATAAGGTTTGGAAAATCTTCCAGTTGATTAAAGCTTAATCCTAAAACTCTTAATGAATCCATCTCATTAATATTTTGAGGTAAAAATCTTAATTGATTACCCCAAATGGAAAATATTTCCAAAGATTTTAATTTAGATATTGAATCGGGTAAAATTTGAATAATGTTATGATTTATATGTAATTCTTTTAGATTTATTAGGTTTCCAATCTCCTCTGGAAGTTCAATTATATTGTTATCGTTCAAATTTAATATATTCAAGTTTTTTAAATTCCCTAACGATTTTGGGAGATATATTAATCTATTTTCAGTCATGTAAAGCTCTTCTAAGTTTTCAAAATCTCCTATAGAAGTTGGCAATATTTCTAATCCACATCGATTAAAACCTAGAGTAATTATTCTATTATTTTCATACGAGAATCCAATATGAGTTTTTTTATTAATTTTTTCAACTGATTTTAACTGATTAACTAAAAATGTCTTAGATTTATTGATATTTACTTTAATTATGTCTAATAATGCTTCGATTTCAGTATCTTCAAGAATAAAGCTTTGTTTCTTTTTAAGCTTCTTTTCTATTTGCTCAAAGAGTATTTCCATTAAAAGCTCATTTTCCTCATTATCAAAATATTCAAGATAATTTTCTCGGATTAAATATTGAGCAACATTGGTATGGATATTCATAAGTTTTTCCACAATTTCGTCTTTAAAAACCCTTCTTGCTTTAGGATCTCCCACATCAGCCAATTTTTTAAGAAGTGGAAAAGCTAAATTACTATGGAGTAAACTCGTATCATAAAAATTTTCAGACCATGCCTGTAAATTAGAACAATGTCCCCAGAACTCAATCTCAGGTGCTATTTGAATATAATTCATGTTGCGTTCTAATGTGTGATCGAGCTTCTCACTAACATCATCAATTGACATGAAATCGTCGAAATCCTTCAAATTATCTTTTGGAATCTCTATCAATAAATATTTACATTGTAGAAATTTTTCATCCTTAACATAAATTACTGTCTTGCCTTTTTCAAGTTTTAATGTAATAAACTCATTTATCTTATATTCAGTTAGTTCCTTAGTTGCCGGTTTAATATTATCGATTGAATATTTGATTTTTGTTCCACATTTACGACAGTAATTATAAGTAGTTTTATTCCTTGTTCCACATTTAGGGCAAAATAGCATCGTATTTTAATAACTTCTGTAATTAAGGTATAGTTCTTTTAGGTTATAATAGGCTAAGCTTTTTTATACTTATTCTCTTCCCATTATAATTGATTCTTCTCAATATTTTTTGGTTTTATTAAAATAATATGTAGGGAAACCGCTATAGCGATGCAAATTAACAAAATTTGTACCCATAACAAATTCATTAAAAACAACATTGAAACTAAAATCGTAATCCATAGTAGTGATAACGTAATTAATTTAATTTTTAACGGCAAACCTTTACCTTCTCGATAATTTTTGATATAAGCTCCAAGAATTTTATTGTTTAAAAGCCATCTGTTGAATCTTTCTGATGATTTAGCGAATGCGGCAGAAGCAAGTAGCAAAAAAGGTGTTGTAGGGAGGATTGGTATAGCAATACCGATTATACCTAAAATAAGTGATATAAAGCCTCCTAGAAAAACTAAACGCGTTATTATTTTCTTCTTAACATTCTCACTTTCTTTAGCTCTTGGCTTCTTTTCCAAACTTTTATTCATTACATTACCATATTTTATTAAATTTATAGGTTAACATCATAGAAAGGATTATTACAATTCATTTTTTTTGCAATCATCGCATTTATAGTATAGATCAATACGTTGTCCGTCAGGTTTAATTCCTATATCTGATATAATGACATTCCATAATTTCTTCACATTTTCAGCTTTGTAATCATAAATTTTTCCGCAAATAGAACATACCATATTTATATGGAGTTCCATATCAGGATCATATCTTATACTTCCTTCATTGAATCCTAATTCTTGTATTAGGCCAAGTTCTTTTAAAAGGTGTAGTGTTTTATAAATTGTACCCAAACTTATCGTAGGATACTCTTTTCTCAATTCTTGATATATTACCTCTGCTGTTGGATGATCATTCCTACTAAGGATGAATTTACATATTGCTAAACGTTGAGTTGTTACTTTATATCCATTTTTTCGAAATAGAGCAAATAATTCTTGATCATCCATCAATTATCTATGCTATTTCTATAATTTTGTAAAGAATAAATTTAGCAACTTTAGTTATAAAAAATTAATCAATATTAATATATTTTCCTACATAGTAATTATTCCTTGTTGAGAATGATTATAATTACTCAATTAGATTCAATAAAACCTTAAATAAATAAAAAAAAAAGTAAAGAATTTAATTATATAATGTGAGATCAAAACGATCTAAGTTCATAACTTTATTCCACGCCGTTATATAGTCGTTTACGAACTTTTCTTGACCGTCGTCACTACCATATACTTCCGATAATGCCCTTAGTTGGGCGTTCGAACCAAAGATGAGATCCACACGTGTAGTCGTCCACTTGAGTTCTCCCGTTTCTCTATCATAGCCCTCAAATAAGTCTTTATCGTCTGAAGTTGCTTTCCAAGTTGTGCTCATGTCGAGTAGATTCACGAAGAAATCATTTGTAAGTGCCTCGGGTCGTTTTGTAAAAACACCATGATCCATCCCCCCAAAGTTGGTCTTCAGGACGCGCATCCCTCCTATGAGGACCGTCATTTCGGGTGCGGTCAGAGTTAACAATTGCGCTTTATCAATCAGCATTTCCTCAGCAGTTACAGCATATTTAGTCTTTTGGTAATTACGAAATCCATCCGCTTTGGGTTCTAAAACGGCGAAAGATAACTCGTCAGTTTGATCTTGCGAAGCATCCATCCGTCCCGGTGTGAAGGGAACCTTCACTTCGTGACCAGCATTTTTTGCTGCTTGCTCTACACCTGCGCAGCCAGCTAGAACGATCAAATCAGCAAGTGATATTTTCTTACCATCGGACTGTGCACCATTAAACTCGGTCTGAATGCTTTCTAGAACTTTGAGAACCTTTGCTAACTGTTCGGGTTGATTAACCTCCCAATCCTTCTGTGGAGCCAGACGAATTCGAGCTCCGTTAGCACCACCACGCTTGTCTGATCCACGGAATGTGGAAGCCGACGCCCAAGCAGTCGAAACTAGTTCCGAAACAGACAGGCTAGATGCTTGGATCTTGCTTTTGAGTGATTCGATATCGTTTTCATCAACAAGCTTGTGATCGACCGCGGGGATGGGATCCTGCCAGATTAGTTCTTCTTCAGGAACCTCAGGACCTAGATAGCGAGAGCGAGGTCCCATGTCTCGATGGGTCAGCTTGAACCATGCTTTGGCGAATGCTAACTGAAATTCATCCGGATTTTCCATAAAGCGACGTGATATTTTTTCGTACTCAGGATCAAATCGAAGAGAGAGGTCAGTGGTTAACATAGATGGCGCATGACGTTTATCTGGTATATGGGCGTCTGGTACGGTACCTGCACCCGCGTCACCCTTCGGTACCCACATATGCGCACCGGCAGGACTTTTTGTTAGTTCCCATTCAAAACCAAACAGGTTCCAGAAGAAGTTACTACTCCATTTCGTAGGGGTAGTGGTCCAGATGACTTCTAATCCGCTGCTGATCGTATCGGCACCTTTACCAGTGGCATAACTACTCTTCCAACCTAATCCCATATCTTCGATGTCAGCCGCTTCGGGCTCGGGTCCTACATGTTCTGCACTAGCTGCACCGTGGCACTTTCCGAATGTGTGTCCCCCCGCGATAAGTGCTACGGTCTCTTCGTCGTTCATCGCCATGCGTCCGAATGACTCTCGAATATCCTTCGCTGCCAAAACTGGATCAGGATTACCACCTGGACCTTCCGGATTGACGTAAATCAAACCCATCTGCACAGCTGCAAGTGGGTTTTCGAGATCAGGCGTATCTTTGTCCTTTGTGTGCCAGCGTTGGTCCTCCAACCATTCTTTCTCGGAACCCCAGTTGATGTCCTTCTCTGGTTCCCAGATATCCTCACGCCCGCCACCGAAACCGAATGTTTTGAACCCCATTGATTCCAGAGCAACATTACCCGCAAGGATCATCAAGTCCGCCCATGAAATTTTCTGACCATATTTTTTCTTAATTGGCCAAAGTAACCGGCGTGCCTTGTCGAGATTGACATTATCAGGCCAACTGCTTAGAGGTGGAAAGCGCTGATTTCCACTACCACCTCCACCACGACCATCACCAACGCGGTAGGTACCAGCGCTATGCCAAGCCATACGAATGAACAAAGGACCATAATGACCGAAGTCTGCTGGCCACCAGCTTTGAGAATCTGTCATGATTTCAGCGAGGTCCTTCTTCAACGCCTCGAAGTCGAGACTATTGAACTCCTTAGCGTAATTGAAATCCTCGTCCATTGGATTAGACTTTGAAGAATGTTGGTGTAATATATCGAGATTCAACCAATTGGGCCACCAGTCTTGGATTGTCGTTCCGCCACCACCAGCAGAGGGTTTCATCCAACCCTTTTTCTTTTCTTCACTCATAATTTTCACTTCTTTTAATATGAGAATTTTTAAACATTGACCATTATTAAATAGGAATGTGATATAATAAAGAATCTAAATCAGATTATCAGAAAGATTCCTAAATAATAACAATTATTATTTAGTTTCTTGTTTTAAAAAATATTATGCCTTTATTTTATAAAGTCTTTTTTTTTATAGTTATATGTAATTTACTTCAAATTCTTTCAAAAAAAGCTTCTTTGTAAGTAGAATGAATTCTAAAGCCTAAATTCTCATATAATCGAAGTGCACTAATGTTGTCTTTCTTAACATTCAAACCAATTTGATCAACCTCTCCCTCAAACGATTTCAGCAATTGAGCAGTGCATTTTTTTGCTAGGCCTCTTCCACGAAAATTAGGATGAGTAGTAATATTTCCCAAAACAGCGATATTATATAGAGGGGAGTAAACATGGACACCCGCCACAGAGACTATTTTTTTATCAACGTTCACACCGTAATATTTACCTGATTTCAACATGTAGGGTACAAAATATCCTTCTGGATAAGAATCTTGATATAATGAAAGAAGATTTGGTTTATCCTCCTCGGTAAGATGGATGATTTTACTTGTATCAATATTAGAGAGTTTAGCAAGATCTCCTTGAAATTTCATTTTCAAGTGAGTTCCTAAAAATGTCATTTGATAATCCGATTCAAAAATTTCATGAAAATTTTCTTGATAATGACAATAGAAACGATCAGGAAGCTTGTCAATTATCTCTTCGAGTAAATGTGGAATTTTTTCGATTGATCCGAATATCAATAGCGTTGGAATTTTTAAACCTGAATATAATAATATCACATCTACAATTTGCCTATTTTCTTCTAACCCAAACCATTTACAATCTGAAAAATAGAAATCATCTAGATCCCCGATGTGATATGCATACAGAAAAATATCTTTCTCAAATCGATTGTATAGAGAATCCTTATCTTTAATCTGCCTAATCATTATCTAATTATCCTAATTGATCATCAAATTCATTAGTTATGCGTAATTCAATATAATGATTTCAATTTCATAAATTCATCTTTAATATCTCTAAACCAATTTTGCATAAAACGGTATAACTCGAAGATATTTTGTTCAAAAAACAGGTTTATAATCTGTTTGGTTGAGAATTTAACTAGAGAACAGAGAACACTGCAATTATTACAGGAATATCAGCTCCAGCATGAAACAAAATCGCGCCAAGTAAGCTATCAGTTTTTTGTATGACAGCACCAAATCCTAATCCTAGAAAGAATGTAAGAGCAAAATAAATGAATGAAAAGAGCGTGAATTGTGATGAGAGATGAGCCAATGAGAAAATAATTGCTTGCAATATATTGGATGAATCAACACCAAGGAACTTATCATATTTTTTCAAGAAAAGCCCCCGGAATAATATTTCCTCCCGAATTCCATTCAAAAACACAAATATTAAAATCCAAGGAAATAAAGAGATCAGTCTATCAAATGAAATATTTTGACCCCCAAAGAGATAAACAGAAGTAGGTAACGCTGTAATGAGAAAGATCGAAAAAGTCGCTAACCCGATAATTAAACCCAACCGTATATTTCCTTTTTGTAGAAATATTGAGGATATATCATTCTTGGAAATCTTGGTTAGAAGGATTATAGGAACGACAATTATCAATGTGCTTATTAATATATTATAAACGATGTTCTCAATCGTTGTACCAGATGTCCAAGGCATTTGAAGATAAAAAACCAAAGACGCAATAAAAAAAGCAAAAAAAACAGGATAAAACTCATTTCTTTGGGTATTCCTGTAACTTAATATCGAGACAATTAGAAAAAGGGAGGATACTACAATGAAATATATAATTCTAATAATGTCTTGTATGAAAATTGGAACAAAGAAGACTAATAACCCACACATTAAGAAGAGAATAAATAATTGGAGTTCGTAAACCTTATTCTTTTCTCTATCGTTTTCCTTCATAGTAAGATATTTATTAAAATTAATAATAAATAAGAATAAAATTAATTTAAATAAAAATATAATAGAATAATACTCAAACTAAAAGAACACTTAAGGAAACCTTATGAAAGCAATTGTATATGAAAAATATGGTCCTCCTGAAGTATTAAAGATGAAGGATGTAGAAAAACCTATTCCAAAAGAAAACGAAGTGCTCGTTAAGATCCATGCAACAACAGTCACAAAAGGGGATTGGACTTTTCGAAATGGCTTTACTAGATTCAATCCCTTGGTAACTTTTTTCGCACGATTAACATTTGGTTTAAAAGGACCAAAAAAAGTAAAGATTCTTGGACTCGAGCTAGCTGGTGAAGTTGAAGAAATAGGAAAAGATGTAAAAAAGTTTAAAAAAGGAGATAAGGTATTTGCTACTCCAGGATTTCGTTTTGGAGGGTATGCAGAATATATTTGTTTCCCCGAAGAAACTGTAAAAGGAAGATTTTCAAAAGATGGAATTTTGGCACCAAAACCAGCAAATATGACCTTTGAAGAAGCCGCTCCTGTTGCGGGAGGGGGATTAACGGCATTAACCGTGATAAGGAAAGCTAAGATCCAAAGCGGGCAAAAAGTGTTAATCTATGGTGCCTCTGGAAGTGTAGGTACATATTCAGTGCAACTTGCCAAATACTTCGGGGCAGAAGTCACTGGAGTATGTAGCACAACAAATTTAGAACTGGTCAAATCTCTGGGCGCTGATAAAGTAATCGATTATACGAAAGAAGACTTTACCAAAACTGGTGAACTTTATGATGTTGTATTCGATGCTGTTGGAAAATTTAAGCCTTCACGGGCTAAAAAAGTCTTAAAAGAGACGGGAATTTATTTGAATGTTAATAAAGATTCAGGTGATGGAAAGCACATAAAATATGATGATTTTCTATTTCTAAAAGAACTTGTTGAAGCAGGAAAATTAAAATCAGCAATTGATAGAACTTATTCATGGGAACAAATAATTGAAGCTCATAGGTATGTAGATAAGGGGCATAAAAAGGGAAATGTAATTATAACAGTAGGCGAATAGAAATGAAAGCTATAATATATGAAAGATATGGACCTCCTGAAGTCTTGATGATGAAAGAGGTTGAAAAACCTATTCCAAAAGACAATGAACTACTGGTAAAAGTACATGCCACAACGATCTCATTTGGGGTGATGATTGCTCGAAGCGGTAAACACCCAGATTCCAAGTTTTTTACTTTCGCATCACGATTAATGTTTGGCATCAGAAAACCTAGGAAAAATATACTGGGGTATGAGTTTGCTGGGGAAGTAGAAGAAGTTGGAAAGAATGTAATATTATTTAAGAAAGGTGACCAAGTTTTTGGAACTACTACAGGATTGAAAGTTGGTGCTTATGCCGAATATGTGTGTGTACCTGAAGAATGGAAGCAAGGAGTAGTTACAATAAAACCAACAAATTTGTCGTATGAGGAAGCCGCTGCCGTCCCAATTGGAGGAATGACATCATTATATATACTTAAAAAAGCACATATTCAGAAAGGGCAAAGGGTTCTAATCTATGGGGCATCTGGAAGTTTAGGGTCCTTTGCGGTGCAGCTTGCTAAGTATTTTGGGGCAGAAGCTACCGCAGTATGCAGTACAAAACACTTAGAATGGGTAAAAGCTCTAGGAGCTGACAAAGTAATTGATTACACTAAAGAAGATTTTACTGATAGTGACCAGATTTATGATGTAGTTTTTGAGGCTGTAGGTAAGATTTCTTCTTCGCGTTGTAAAAAAGTTTTAAAGGAAGATGGAACATATCTTACTAGTAAATCTCCGACAAAGGAAATTACTGAAAACTTAATTTTTCTCAAAGAGATTATTGAGGAGGGTAAGTTAAAACCAGCTATAGATAAAACCTACCCAATGGAACAAATAGTTGAGGCTCATAGATATGTTGATAAAGGTCATAAGAAAGGAAATGTAGTGATAAAAGTAGTGGAGTGATATAATTATGGAAGATGTAAAGATTATAATTGCATTTATATGGGTAGCAACAATGTTAGTTTATTTATTGGGGGATGTAATGCGAATTTTTGCTGGAGATTTTACACCCGGTGAAGTAGATGGTAAGCCCGCTCCAAAGGGTATGTGGTTTGGAGCAGCAGCAATTATGTTAATACCTATTATTATGGTGGTTTTAACTATTATATTAGAAAATCCTATCAATAAGTGGTTAAATATAATTGTAGCCATAGTATTTTTCGTCTTTAATCTCGTGGGACTGAAGGGATACAAGGCCTATGATAAATTCCTGCTAATAATAAGCTTCATATTTAATTTTCTGGTTGTTTTGTACGCTTTGTACTGGGTTTAAAAAGGAAATAATTGATAAAAAGATTTTTGCCCTAAAAAAATGTGTTTAGGAAAGGAAATCAATATGAAAGCAATTGTATGCACAAAATATGGACCACCAGAGGTTTTACAGCTTAAAGAAGTAGAAAAACCTACTCCCAAAGACAATGAAGTACTGATAAAAATACATGCCGCAACAGTAACAATGGGAGATTGCGAAATGCGAAGTCTCAAGTTCTCTGGTTGGTTAAAAGTCCTCATGCGACTAGGAATGGGTTTCAGAGGACCAAGAAAAAGTTTCTCTATATTAGGACAAGAATTAGCTGGGGAAATTGAAGCCGTTGGCAAACATGTAAAATTATTTAAGGAAGGGGACCAAGTTTTTGCAGCTCCCGATTTTGTACATTTAGGTACTTGTACTGAGTATATCTGTCTGCCTGAAGAATCTAAAGAAGGATTGTTAGCAAAAAAACCAACTAATATGACTTTTGAGGAAGCCGCTGCCGTTCCTGTTGGAAGCCTTGAAGCCTTATATTTTATGGGAAATGGAAACATTAAGAGCGGACAAAAGGTATTGATTAATGGTGCGGGTGGGACTATTGGTACTTTTGCTATACAGCTTGCCAAGTATTTTGAGGTAGAAGTGACTGGTGTGGATAGCACGGGGAAATTGGACATATTGCGCTCCATTGGTGCAGATTTCGTCATCGATTACACTCAAGAAGATTTCACTGAAAAAGGGGAAATTTATGATGTGATATTTGATGTTGTTGGTAAAAGATCTTTATCAAATCTTAAAAAATCATTAAAAAAAAATGGTTTAATTCTTTTAGCCAATCCTAAGTTTTCACATCGTATTCGAGGCAAATTTTCTTCAGTTAGAGTAAAGGCTGGAACTGCAAATTCAAAAGCGGAAGATTTAATCTACCTCAAAGAACTTATTGAAGCAGGTAAGATAAAATCGGTAGTGGATAGTACCTATCCCCTCGAAGAGATTGTTGAGGCACATAGGTATGTTGAAACAGGAAACAAAAAAGGTCATGTAGTTATTAAAATAGTGGAATAATTATGAGAAGTTTAATCATTTTATATTCATATCATCATAATAATACTGAGAAAATCGCTAAGGTTTTTGCAGAAGTTCTTGATGCACAAATTAAGACACCTAAAGAAATTAATCTTGAAGATCTTGATGACTATGATCTAATAGGTTTTGGTTCTGGTATATATAGTGCAAAACACCATAAATTTTTAATTGATCTTGCTAATACACTCCCAGAAGTTTCCAATAGGAAAGCTTTCATTTTTTCAACTGCCGCACTCACAAATAAAAAGAAGCTCACAAAAGATCATCAACTCCTTAGGGAAAAATTGTTATCGAAAGGTTATGTAATTCTAAACGAGTTTCAATGTAAAGGTTTTAATACCAATAGTTTCTTGAAATATTTTAAGGGAATGAATAAGGGTAGACCTAATGCAGAAGACTTTAAACGCGCGAAAGAGTTTGCTCACAATCTTATATTTTAGAACTGAGGTTGTAATAATATGATTCAAATCTTACAAGTTATCATAATTATAGCAGTAATCCTATTACTTCTCTATTTAGGTCTCTTACTGTATAAGATATATTCAAAAAATATAACTAAAATTAAAACTCCAACTGGAATAAGTTCATTGGAAGAGATAACTTTGGGAGATTTAAAACAATGGATTTTTATCAGAAGTACTAATCAAAAGAATCCCATCTTGTTATTTGTTCATGGCGGGCCAGGTTCACCTTTGCTGGGGATGTCAAGTTCGCGCAAATACGATAAAGAATTAATCAAACATTTTACAGTCGTTCACTGGGATCAAAGAGGAGCTGGTAAATCATATAACAGAAAAATTCCAATAGAGTCAATAAATTTGGAAAGTTATGTTAAGGATTGTATTGAATTGATTGATTATTTATGTAGAAGATTTAGTACTCCAAAAGTATTTCTTGTTGGACATTCAGGGGGAACGTTGATAGGAATTAAAACCGCTTATAGATATCCAGACAAAATACTTGCTTATGTAGGAGTTTCGCAAATAATCAACGACTATGAGCAAAATAGGATAGCGTACGAATTCATTGTAAAAGAAGCTGAAAAATCCGGAGAAAGTAAAAGACTAGCTGCAATAAAGAAAATAGGACCACCACCTTTTGAATCACCGATGACTTTCAATAAAATAGGTAGTCAAATTGGTCACTATGGCGGATTCTTGGGAAATAACTCTTTTAAACAAAAATTAAAAATGGTACTTTTAATGTTTAACTTTGTAACTTCACCCGAATATTCATTAAAAGAAGGATTCAGATCATTCATAGCTAGAGATTATTTTTTTACCACGAATGCTTTGTGGGAAGAAATGCAAGCCGTCGATATTACAACAGAGATTCAATCTATTAACGTTCCCATATACTTCTTTGAAGGTAAATATGATATGACTACACCCACAGTTCTCGTTGAGAAATTTTATGACAATTTAGAAGCTAAAAAAGGTAAAAATCTAATCATTTTTGAAAATTCAGGCCACCTCCCAATGTTTGAAGAGAATGAGCTGTACCAAGATATATTAATAAACATTGTTTTGAAAGATATAGAGAAATTTAATGATTGAAGTTTATCTTCATTTCCATGAAAGGGAAAGGTTCATCTCGTTCTATTTTATGTTATTTTTCAAAACTAAAATTTAAAAGAAATCCAAAAATGGTCTATTCAAGATTTTTATAGTAAACCAGATATTCGTTATTTATAGTTAAAATCAAAATGAACGAATTTGGAGTGATAAATTTATGAAAAAAATAGTTATAATTGGGGGAGGAATCGCAGGATTATCTACGGGTTGTTACGCTCAAATGAATGGTTATGAAACACATATATTTGAAATGCATAATCTTCCAGGAGGTCTCTGCACTGCCTGGAAAAGAAAGGGATATACATTTGATGTTTGTATTCACTGGTTGGAGGGGACTTCTCCCAATTCACCATTCCATAAGATATGGCAAGAATTAGGAGCTATCCAAGATAAAAAAATCTATTATAAGGATGTTTCTGTAAGAGTAATCTCAAATGGGCAGATTGTTAATTTTTATTGTGATCCTGATAAATTAGCTAAACATTTAAAAGAGATTGCTCCGGAAGATAGTGAAACGATAGATGAATTAGTCTATACTATAAGAAAAGCATATATGCTATTTAATATGCCCTTAACAAAAGCTAAAGAACTATTTAGTGTAATTGATAAGCTTAAAAATATAAAAAGTTTCATACCTTTTATGAAATTCTTTATTAAATATGCAAGAATGAATATAGATGAATTTACAGCAAAATTTAAAAATCCTGTCCTAAAGCAAGCTATACAAGGTCTAATGGCAGATACTGAGTTTACTCAATTTTTCGGTGTTCCTTTTATGATTGCAACCCAAGGTTGTGGATTTCCAGAAGGAGGTTCTCTGAATTTCGCCAAGAGCATAGAACAGAGATATATTAAATTAGGTGGCAAAATTCATTATAATTCAAAAATTGAAAAGATTTTAGTGAAGATTTTAGTGACCGCAATTTCGACTTTCTTGTTGCTGAATATATATGGAATGCCATCTTCTGGTGTGGCGCAAAATTAATTTAGGTACATGTCTTGGAGAGATTTTCGCTCGAATGTCTGTCGAATCTTTGCTTGAAGCTCATCTGTTAACTCATATCCTTCAGTTAGAAGAAGAAAATTAAAAAAAATTGGTGATTAACCAATTTTAATACATTTCCAAATTTCAACCAAAGGGAGAAGAATTTGGAACTTTTAGTTCTAAAATATATTCAATTAGGAGGAAATAAGTGAATTTTATAGAATTTTTTCATTTTAAGATCAGATAATTTTGAAAATAAATTCCTTTATCTTCAATTTAACGACTATAAGCTCCTAGGATTAATTTTTTTTCTCTGATCTTGAACAAGCTCTTATTAGAGCCCCACAACCTATTAAAATTAATAATAAACATTAAATAAAAAAAATAAGGAGGAATTTAAAATGAAAAAAATAATAAAGATTTTGATAACTACTATCCCGTATATATCAGTAATATTGTTAGAGATTTTTGCTAATGTAAGTAATTACAATATTGAAATTTTTAAGCCTTTTAATTTAATAATAGGAGCTGTTCTATTACTGAATCTAATAACAGCATCTCTTTTAAAAGTAAATGATTATTTCACTTACGGAATTTCGGTAGTTGCAATATTAGGAAGTATATCTGTGTTTCTATTTCCATCGGTAGGACAGATTTATCTCGAAAATATTATTGCGGGTTTATATTTAGGACTATTCGTTGCAGCATTCTTACCACCATTATTTAAGCTTAAACCATTTACTGTTAGCATATCAGAAAAAAATTACTCTGAAGCAGTAGTAGAGAGTAAACAGTTTTTGAAAATAAACCTAATAATTAATTATATATGGGCTGGTCTGTTTGCTATATCAATAATGGGAACTGTTGTAAAATATTCAGATAATAGTGTCTTGCAAACTTTGTTATCAATTGTCGTTCCTATTATTCTACTTGTTTCGATTGGCATCCCAGTGACTAAGAAATTACCAACTATATTGATGCAAAAAACATCTGGCGAACAACTGCACTTCGAGACAATTAAGGATTCACTTGAGTCGATGCCTCATGGTTTAAATAAAGATTTAGCACAAGGTGTTGATGTGGTAATTCAATATTGTCTAACAGGTGAAGATGCATTAGATGGATATTTAATAATCAAAGATTCAAAGTGTTTATTTAAATATGGAATACATCCAAATCCTACTACTACGATAAAAGCAGATTCAAAACTATGGCTTGGAATTTCAAATAAAGAAATATCGCAAGCTAAGGCATATATCAATAAAGAATATGAGGTAGAAGGTGATATGACCATATTATTGAAACTTCATGACCTATTTGGTCCTACTAAGAAAGAAAAGGAAAAACCTAAAAAAGAAATGAAAAAACCTGAGATTAAGAAAATCAATTCCAGTTATAAAAGCTTTGAACCGGGAAAAATAAGAAAAATCGTAGTTTTTGATGGTGGACCACGGAATAATAAATTCAGTAAGACAAGCTTTATGGTAAACAATTTTATTGAAGGAGCTAAAGAAGCGGGTGCAAATGTAGAATATTTTAAACTAAATGATTATAATATTCATGATTGTTCCGGATGTTATAGCTGCTTTACAAAAGCACCAGGAGAGTGTATCTATAAGGATGACATGACAATGCTAAGAAAAAAATATCGTGAAGCTGATTTAGTTGTTTTTGCATCGCCACTTTATGTTTTTAATGTTACTGGAATTCTAAAAAGATTTTTAGACAGATTATTACCAATTTTAAAACCATATATGGTGTTCAATAAACAAGGTTCTGTGTACCATCCTGATAGGTACCCTGAGTTAGGAAAACAGGGATTTATTGTCTTTAGTGCTTCTGGTTTTCCAGATTTAGAAGACAATTTCGATGGATTAAGAGGAATGTTTAATGTTTTGGACACTCATAGCGAAAACATGTATATGATGGGAGAATTCTACATGACAGCTGCGGAAACATTAGTTCAACCTATTGGTATCAATAGGAAAAATAAGATCCAAATTGTTTGTAAAAAAGCTGGTGTACAAGTCGTAAAAGAGGGAAAGATAGATACTGAATTAATGCAAAAAGTGATATATCCTGGTTTTTCATCAGAAGAGTTTCAAGAAGTGTCGAATTATTTTTGGGAATCATTAGACGGGAAAGCAGCTTACTTAAAAGAAGCGCCAAAAGTTTTAGAGCAATAGCAAAATAAGAAGTGTGTGAAGTAATGAGAGTAAAAATTAATGATATGGAAATATATTATGAGATTCATGGAAAGGGAGCTCCTTTTATAATGATCCCTGGGTATGCTGTTAGTTCAGAGACTTGGAGTAGATAAAATATATGGTAAATTGCAAAATAACCGTTCTTAGACGATCAATAAATAAAGATTTTGCCAATGAATACACCAAAGAAAAAAGAGAATTATGTCCTAAAACATCTGAAGGTCAAGTATTTTTCTCTATTGATGGTGCTAAACCTGATGATTTCTGTGAGTTTGCATGGGTTGACATCTACAAATATATATTTGCTTTGGCATTTAAAGGGAATTTTAGTGAGTGGATGAAAGAGCCAAATATAGTTATTACATGCTGTACAGACGGTATTAGACCTGTTTTTTACAAAATTGAGAGAATAGAATAATAAATTTAGAAATCAGAGAAATTGGTGCAATATAAGTAATTTTTTATTTTTTTTTTCTTTGATTTTCTTAAATGATAATCTTTATTAGTTCATGGGTTATTCTACTTCATAGTTATTCAAAGTCATTCAAGCTAACAAATACTTTTGGTACGCCCCATGTGTGGCAGATACCTTTAAAAAACATTGGCAGGACGGTGCCAGAATGGATACCCTCCCATATCTCTAAACACTAGGCCGTCGTTTAAGCGGTGAGCCTACAAATAAAAATTAGGGCATTGACCCCGGGAAACCGTCTAATGGCTTATAACTGATCCCATTAATTTAATGGGATTATTTGACGCAAAGGCTCATGAGGGTACAGAGAAAGTGAAGAATCACTACCCTAGCCTGAGCTATCTATGTTTTTGCGGTTACTCATTCAAAGAAAAAAAGTTTAGTGATTAGAAGCGAACTTTAGTTCGCAAGGATTTTTTTTTCTTTTTTTCTTAGAGCGGTTTAAATAGTTATAAATTATTGAAAAATAAAAGTAGGGAGAAATTTATTATAGAGTAAATTTTTAAGTAGAATTAATGGATGAAATTGACTTAATTATTTTAAAGAAATTAAATGAAAACTCACGATTGACTATTAGAGAATTAGCAGAGATAACAGATATTTCAGTAAGTGCAATACATAAACGTATTAAAATTCTTGAAGATAAAGGAAATATTTGTGGTTATATCGCGAGACCAAGTATAATCGCATTAAAATGTCTATGGGTTATGATATTTGGAACCTCTAATGCAAAATCGATGGATGCCGTAAGTAAAGAGCTTGGACAACATGAAAGTGTTATGTTTATAGCTATTACGGGAGGAAAGTTTCTTTTAATTTCTGGTTTTTTAAGGGATATAACGGAACTTCAAGAATATAGTAGTTATGTCTCAAAAACGGCGCAAATGAGTGAACCAACTATTGCTATTTATGATGTTCGTTATAAAACAGTCCCAGAACCCCTTTCAAGAATTGACTTTAAGATTTTAAAAACACTTAATAAGGATGCTAGGAAACCGATAACAGAAATAGCGGACGATGTTGGCGTTTCGACTAAAACAATTAGAAAAAGATTAGACCATATGATTGAAAACAATTTAGCAGATTTTTCTATCCAGATAACTCCACATATGAATAGTTTCGTTACAATTTTCCATCTATTCTTAAAAGAGGGAACCAATATTACATCAACATTAGAATATCTTGGAGAAAAATATTCTAAAAATCTATTTTACTATGTTAGCTTTAGCAATATACCCAACCTAATTCAATTAAATGTATGGACTAAAAGTCCTCAAGATGCCCAGAAAATACAGGAGGAACTCCAAAAAGAAGGATTTAAGGATATGATTCCTCATATTGTCTTATCTGTACAGTGGTATGATTGTTGGATTGACCAATTACTAAGAACTAAATGATAACACAATCTTAAGTTATTCCCAAATTTCAACTAAATGGAGAAGAATTTGGAATTTTCAGTTCTAAAACATATTCATTTAGGTGAAAATAAGTGAATTTTACAGATTTTTTTTATTTTAAAATCAAATTTTTTTGATTTTAAATTCCTTTATTTTCAATTTAACGCCTACAAGCACCCTTGATTATTTTTTTTACGTGATCATGAACAAGCTCTTATTAGAACCCCAATCTACATTATAATTAAAA
>JABXKB010000355.1 GCA_013375485.1 Promethearchaeota archaeon
CAAGATTTAAATAGAATAGTTGTGGCTGCATGTACACCAAAAATCCATGAACCCACCTATAGAGCAGTTTTAATTGAGGCAGGTTTAAGCCCATATTATTTCCAGATGGTCAATTTAAGAGAACATTGCTCTTTTGTCCATAGAGATGACAAGATAAAAGCTACGGAGAAGGCTATAAGATTGGTAAAAGCAGGAATTAATCGTGCACGAGAGTTAGAAATTGTGCCTCGAAAAGAAATTCCTGTAGAAAGAGCTGCTTTAGTTATAGGTGCAGGGATTGCTGGAATGAACGCAGCTTTAGATCTAGCCAATCAGGGAATTCCTGTTTATTTAGTTGAAAAAGAAGCGACGATTGGTGGAAAAATGGCACAATTAGATAGAATATATCCTACTGATGATTGTGGCATATGAGTCTTAGCACCAATAATGGTAAATGCATCAAAACATCCTAATATCAACTTATTTACATATAGTGATGTTATAGAGTTTAGTGGTATTCCTGGAGATTACCACGTTAAAATTAGGAAAAATGCTCGTTATGTTGACGAAAGTAAATGTACGGGATGTGGATTATGTACAACTAAATGTCCGATTAAAGTACCTAGTGAATTTGATAGAGGTATTGGTGAAAGAGAGGCAATTTATATACCCTTTCCTCAAGCAGTACCAAAACTAGCTGTTATGGATAGAAGTGTATGCATTGATTGTAAGAATTGTGAACGAATATGCCCAGCTGAAGCGATTAATTTTGAACAAGAAACAGAGTATATAGAAATAAAGGTTGGAGCGGTAATTATCGCTACAGGGTGGGATGAATATCCAATATGGGAGACTAATGAATATAATTATGGATATTATCCTGATGTAATTACACAAATAGAGTTAGAGCGGCTGTTAAGTCCTATAGGACCTACTGGAGGGCATGTTTATCGAGTTTCCAACGGAGAAACACCAAAAACTGTAGTGATGATTCAATGTGTTGGTTCTAGAGATGTTAATGCTAATCCATATTGTTCTTTTGTTTGTTGTAGTGCTGCACTTAAAAACGCCCAATTACTTAAACAAGAATATCCAGATATGGATGTCATAATGTTCTATATTGATATTCGGACAACAGACAAGGGAAATGAAGAATACTATAGAAAAATAAGAGAATCAGGTATAAGAATGATTAGAGGAAAAGTTGGCGAAATAATAGAAGATAATAAAACAAATAAGTTAAAAACCAGAGCATATTCGTCCTTAACAGGTGAAATTGTGAATATTGATGCCGATTTAGTTGTTTTATCTACAGGAATGATTCCTTCCAAAGGAACTGAAGAAATGGTTGAGGTAATGGGGTTAAGTAAAGGGCCTGGAGGATTCCTCTCAGAAGTTCATGGTTGCTTAAGCCCACAAGAAACGAAAGACATAGGAATCTATATCGCGGGATGTGCTGCTGGACCAAAAAATATTCCATATTCGGTATCTTCCGCTTTAGCAGCTGCAAGTAAAGTATCTACTATTTTATCCCATGATACTATAAAACAAGAATTAATCATTGCCGAAGTAGATGAAGATCTATGCATGGGATGCCGTAGGTGTGAGAAGTTATGTTACTATGAGGCAATAAAAGTTAATGAGAGTGAGATTGCTGAAGTTAATGATATAAAATGTAAAGGTTGTGGCGTATGTGCATCTTCTTGCCCAGCAAGAGCTATTGATCTAAAGTATTATCGAGATAAACAATTTACCCAAGAAATTAAGGGTATTGGCAGTAATGAATTTGATAGTATAGAAAGTATTTCTGAAAGTATTGAAGAATAAACAAATTAGAGGTTAAAGATATTGACTTTAGAAAAAGAAAAAAATTCCAGAAGGATAATTGCTTTTGGTTGTGATAAATGAGGATATTCCGCAGCAGATTTGACTGGTGTGACAAGAAAAGCATATTCTACAGATTTTCATATCATTAGAGTAAGATGCACTGGAAGAGTTGGAATTCATTTAATTATGGAAGCTTTCTTAAACGGTGCTGATGGTGTTGCGATAATTTCTTGAAAAGAAGGAGAATGTGAATTCGGTAATGGTAATATGAATACTTATGAACATATACTTACTTTAAAGAAATTGTTAAAATATGAAGGTATTTCTGAAGATCGTGTCCAACAATATTTTTGTTCCGCTGCAGAAGTTGAAAAATTCATAAATTCTGTTGAAGATATCACCAAGAAAATCTATTCCCTCCCTCCTATACCAAAAATTAATCCGAAATAGAATGACCTTTTCAAAAAAATTATAGTTGAAAAGAAACTTACCCATAGCATGGGTTTTCGGAAAAAATTGAATTTAAAAAAATAATAAGTATGAATATGAGCTTTGAAGAAAATTATTCATGGGAATTTTTAAAAAATGTAGCAGATGCATTAGATTCATATATAATTCGCGCTTTAATTGATGCGAAACAAGATATCTTAAACGCCGGAATCTATGATGAATTGCAATACGAAACTATCCTTTTTACAATGTTAGATGAAGAGAAATTAAAATATTCCCTATATAATTTCTTAAAAAATAATTCCAAAAGTAATTTAAAAACTCTTATCAAGTATTCTGAAGATACTTCTATTGAATTAAATAAGACTTTGAGCTTGTTAGAATTACTCAAAAATGAAAAACTTGTAATCTTAGAAGATTTTTATGACAAAGTTGAAGGAGATGAGAATAATCCTGAAAAACTCATATTTAGGGACTTTTCAATTACATCTAATGATGTAGAAATTTCAAAATTGAAACCTATATATGAACCTGTAAAAGTTATTTTTGATTCTAAAATCTGCTCAGGTTGTGGTTTATGTGCTGGAATTTGTCCAGTAAATTGTCTTCATATATATAACGGTTTTGGAAAAATAGATGAAGATAAATGTATACGCTGTGGGCTATGTTATTTTATATGCCCTAGAACATACCTCCCAGAAAAATTATTAAATATGACGCAAGAATGCACTTCTGATATAAAAGAATATTCAAAAATAGGACATTTTCTTGAAGCTTATTCCGCAAGAACTAAAATAAAAGAAATTTTAGATGTTTGCCAAGATGGAGGTATTTCAAGTACTTGCTTACATTATCTATTTGATAACAATGAAATAGATTTTGCTTTAGGGGCGAAAATGAGCAATACCTTATGGCGACCTGAACCAATACTACTTAAAAGTAAAGAAGAAATCATTTCTACTGCTGGAACTAAATACGTAAATAATCCAAATTTGCAATTACTAAATCAAAATGAGCTTACAAACAAAAAAATTGCTGTAGTAGGAGTACCCTGTCAGATGCAAGCACTCCTTAAATCCAAGATCTATAATATTGAATTTCCCTCCTTAAATAATATCGAATATAGAATTGGAATATTCTGTATGGAGTCATTTTCTTATGAATCCCTCTTAAAAATCTGTGAGAAATTAAATGTAGATATAAAAAATGCTAAAAAAATGGATATCAATAAAGGAAAGTTCTTTGTCTATACTAACAAAGGAGATGAATTAAATATCCCTATTAAAGAAATTTCTCATTTAGCTCGAGAAGATTGTGAAATATGTTATGATTTGACTTCGGAATCTGCAGATATTTCAATTGGATCTATAGGTTCTCCATCAGGTTGGAATACAGTCCTTATTAGGACCGATAAAGGCAAAAAACTTTATAATGAATTGAATAATAACAATTTAATTGAATCAAAACCTATTGGAGAAGTGAAACCTGGCTTACCGCTTCTACAAAAAATTGCAGGTTCTAAAAAAAGTAAAAGTAAAAAGCATATTAAATCAAAAATGGAAGAAAATAAGAGAGTTCCAAATTATTAAATTCCTCATCACAGCTAAATTATTCCCTACAGCTATCCCCTATGTTACCCAATGAAGTGATAATGGAATGTACACAAACATAATTTGGAAATTAGAATTAAAAACTAAAAATTGTTCCATTATTAAATTTTCATTTGCTCCAAACCCCCATCCAATATCATATTCTAAATCCATTTTAACAAGAAAAATATTACTTAATATAATCGTAGATGACATATTAGGAGCAAAAGGGATTTGTGTAAAATTTAAATACCAATGCCCAGCACAAAATAGAGTTTTATTTTCATAATAGTCCCAATCAGCGGTAAATATATCTGTTTGGTTTACATACTCTGCTTTAATAATTGAATTATTGTTGTAAGTCAGATATATCAAAGATTCATTAGAGACTTCTACTGAATAAATAAAATTTCGCTGATACTGATAAAAGGGAGCTAAATGAAATTTCTCTTTATCTTTATCAATTTTTAACTTTAAGGATTCTATGAATTCTCTATCAATATAATTATCAGATCCGCTAATGTTATACCCTTCACCCCAAAAGTTGCGATATTTACAGTACTTTTGATATTCAAATAATTCACTTTTTTCGATGATACTATCAAAATTTTGAAAGTTTCCTTTATAATTTATGATATAATAAATTCTGGTTAATATTATGGAATTATTAATAATTAACGAGAACGCTATGATTAATCCA
>JABXKB010000356.1 GCA_013375485.1 Promethearchaeota archaeon
GTTTTTACATCTCTACCACCTAAACCTACAATAAAACCCTTAATATTTGGTCTCTTTTGTAAGCTATAAAGCGCAGCTTTTAATTCATAAGATAAAACACCTTCGTATCCATATCCAATATCTCTATCAAACACGATAATATTTTCTTTATCTTTAAAGAATTCCCTTAAATGTTCAGATGGATAAGGTCTAAATAGTCTGAGGCTCACTATTCCGATCTTTAAGCCTTCTGCTCTCAGTTGCTTAATTGCAACTCTAGCTTGAGAAGCAACTGACCCCATAGCATAGATGATAGTGTCAGCATCCTCAGTTTGAACCGTTTTGTATATTCCATTTCCATATGACCTCCCAAATTTTCTAGCAAATTCGTCATGAACATCTTTAATTATATCGATTGAATTTTCTAATGATCTTTGAAGTGCATATCTATATTCATAATAACCTGGAGCTGTTCCTTCTGCTCGTTTAATAATATGAGGAGTGGTTACTGGATCTATTCCTTTTACTTTTGAAATATCAGATAGATTAATATGATGATTAAGAGGGGGTAAAAACTCATCGATTTTATCTTGATTTTCCAATTTAACTGGCATCATTGTATGACTGAGTATATATCCATCATAAGCAACTATAGAAGGGAGAAATACACGAGGATCTTCAGCAATTTTAAATGCTTGAAGGTTTGTGTCATAGATTTCCTGATTATTTTCACACATAAACTGAATCCAACCGACATCTCTTATTGTAATGAAATCAGAGTGATCTGTCCAGACTGACCAGGGCGCCCCGAGAGATCTTGTTGCTAGATTGATTATAATTGGTAATCTATTCCCTGCTGCCCAAGGCAACATTTCGTACATTAATTCCAAACCATGAGCTGAGGTTGCGGTGCCAACCCGTGATCCCGTGGCAGAAGCAGCACAACATACTGCTAATGCGGAATGTTCAGATTCAACTTTAACAAATCTAGCTTTTAATTTCCCTTCTGCAATAAATTCAGCGATTTTTTCAACTACAGGGCTCTGAGGTGTAATTGGATAAGCAGAAACAACACCAACTTTAGCCTGTCTAAAAGCATGTGCAGCTGCATGATTTCCTGTCAAAATCATTATGTTTTCATCAAGATTTGTCTTTTGTTTTTCAATAACAGTCATTCAGATTTCAAATCCTCCATAGTAATAGCATTAACAGGACATTCTTCCATACAAATACCACATCCTTTACAATATACTAAATTAATTTCAGGCGGAATCGTTCTTGTGACTACCGCTTCAGGGCAATAAAGCCAACAATTAAAGCAACTAGGCTTTCCTGATTTTACAGGGATACATTTGCTTAAATCGATAAGTGGTTTTTTTGAACTCCAGGTTCCTGTTTTACCTGCTTCTCCTATTACAGGTTTTTGAACGGAACCTAAAATTTTTTGATAATCTTTTTTTGAGTCCGTCATCACTTCATCAAAAATAGTTATAAATCAATTTCTGTATGAAATCAAACGTAGATAAGTTTTTAATTCTTACCATTTATAAAAATAAAAGGTTTAGCCTAATTTCACTTATATCATTAAGAATCGCATTAATAACATTGAGACAATTAGGGTGTATTGAGCATAAGATAATACTTGTTTTTAAATAAAAATTAAATACTTAATATTTCATTAAACTTATAGGAAAAAGTTACAATTTTTTAGATTCTTAATATATCATTTGGAGTATTGTGTTTTTTCTTTAAAATTTTTAGTAAATTAGCAGGGTATGGAAAAAATTGGAGTTTTCTAAAGATAAATTTTTACAGATAATTGAGAACATTAAAGAATGCTACTTTGAAGTTGATTTAAAAGGTAATTTTACCTATTTTAACAATTCATTGTGCGAACTTACTGGATATTCAAGAGAAGAATTATTTGGATTAAATTACAAAAATGTTGCAGATGAAGAAAATCAAAAAAAAGTGTTTAAAGGATTTAATAAAGTTTACAAAACAGGAGAACCTTTAACTGATTTTGAATATCAATTTAAGAAGAAAAATGAAGAGAAACTCATTGGGGAAACTTCTGTATATCTAAAGTACGATTCTAAAGGCAATAAAATTGGTTTTTATGGACTATTTCGTGATGTTACTAAAAGAAGAAAAGAAGAAGAGAGATTTAAAGAAGAATTAGAACAATTAGTGAATTTAAAGACGAAAGAATTAAGAGAGTCTGAAGAAAAATACAGTAATCTCTTCCATCACTCTAATGATGCGATTTTTCTTCATGATATAGAAGGCAATATTGTAGAAGTTAATCAAAGAGCATTAGAGCAATTTGGATATACAAGATCAGAATTATTAAAATTAAAATTATTTGAGCTTCATCCAATAAGTGAACTTGAAGCGTCTAAAAAGGCGTTTGAAGAGATTTACAAAAAAGGAGTTATAAAATTTGAAATAAGTTTTAAAAGGAAGAATGGAAAAATTTTCCTTGCTGAAGTATCATCAAGTTTATTTTATATGGGAGGAAAACAAGTTATTCAAGGGAATATTCGTGATATTACAGTACGTGTTTTGACAGAAAAAATGTTAAAGGAATCAGAAATAAAATATAGAAGTATGATAGATCATTTAGATTTAGGGTTTTACCAACTAAACTGGGATGGAATGTTATTAAATCATAATCCTAGATTTTGCGAGATATTAGGATATAATCCCTCTGAAAATTTAAAAAGTAGGGATGTGCACGATTTTTGGCAAAGACCTGAGGAGCGAAGGATATATTTAAAAAAATTAGAAGAAATTGGTTTTGTAAAGAATTATTTAGTTCATACAAAAAAGAAAAATGGTGAAAAAATAGTAATACAATTAAATTCTCATATTTTTAATGGTAACAAAAAAAAGCCAAGGATAATTCAGGGATTAATATCTGATATTACCGAGAAATTTGAATTAGAGCAAAAATTAAAAGAATCTGAAGAGAGATATCGGAATTTGATTGAATCTGTCCCATTCTCAATAGCTTTAATTAATCAACAAGGAAAAATAATTTATTGTAATCCTGCAATAGAAAAATTATTGGGGTATAAACGAGAGGAATTAATAGGCAATGAATTTAAAAATCTTCCAGCACTTCATCCAAAATATACACCAATAATGCTTAAACGATTTCAAAAAGTTATAAAAGGTGAGGTTTTACCTCCCTTAGAGATAGAGTTATATAAAAAAGATGGTAGTCTGATTTGGATAAGATATCAATCAACTTTACTTAAATTGGGTGATGTGGTTTTATTACAAACAGTAATAAATGATATCACAGAACAAAAAAAAGCAGATCTTCTTATTGAAGAAGAGATCCTAAAACTGAAAGAATTAGACCAAATTAGAAAGGATTTAATTTCAAGAGTTTCACATGAATTGAAAACTCCATTAGTTTCTGTTTGTGGGGCTGCTGAACTACTCTTGGATTTATACATACATCAATTTAAGGACGATACTAAAGAATTAATTGAAATGATTGAGAAAGGAGGTAAGAGATTAAAGTACTTAGTAGACAATTTAGTTGATATTACAAGAATAGAATACAAAAAATTCAAATTAGAAAAAAACAAATATGATGTCAATCAATTAATTAGAGATTGTATGAAAGAAATGATGTATATCATTAAAAAGCGAGAATTGAATTTTGAACTTGACCTTTTAGAGGATTTATTTTTAGAAATTGATAAAGTAAGAATTGAACAGGTAATATTAAATCTTTTGTCGAATGCCATAAAAAACACACCACCTAATGGTAAAATTTTTGTAAAGTCTTTAAGAAAAGATAAGCATGTAGAAATCTCAATAAGAGATACTGGAATTGGCCTAATTAAGGAAGAGATGGATAAACTCTTCACTAGGTTTGGTAAAATAGAAAGGTATGGAAATGGACTAGAATATGTTGATATCCAAGGAACTGGACTGGGATTATATATTTCAAAAGAAATAATAGATATGCATGAAGGTAATATTAGGGTGGAATCAGAAGGCAGAGGTAAGGGAAGTACCTTTATTGTAAAATTACCAATTTAATAATTACATTCTAATTGAAGAAATCACAAGATTTTGGCCATTTTATATCCTTGCTCAATTAATTCGTGGTTAAGTTTTCCCAATTTTTCACCCATCCGTTTATACACAACCATTTTTAAATTGTCTAAATTTAATTCTGGTAGTGCTTTTGAAAGCAAACCTAGGATAGGAGTATTAATTACAGGATTTCCATCAATCGTTAAATTCTTCTCTAATGCTAATTTATTTATATCCGCTACAATTATTTTCGTATCTTTACTTAAATTATATTTATTTACAAAAAATTCAGGTTCTTTTTCAGAATTGATAATAAAGAATCCATCTTGCTTAAGTGAAGACGCAATATCTTGGTTTAAAACAGTTTCATCGAATATGATTAGAACATTTGGAAATTCTATTTGAGCTCTATCCCATATTGTATCTGTTCGAGAGAGTTTTGTATATGCTTGAACGGGAGCGCCTCTTCTTTCTGCTCCAAATGAAGGATATGCATGTACATCAA
>JABXKB010000357.1 GCA_013375485.1 Promethearchaeota archaeon
AATTATTGTTTTGAGCCAGAGACTATAGAACATAAAACTATGAAAGCTTTCTGGTATGTAATGTTTCCAAAATTCAATTCTGTTTCTGCAAAGAAGCTAGAATATAAGATAGGAGATCAAATTGCAGATGTGTATTTTGAATTATCAAATGGAAAGAGAGTTGTTATCGAATGCCAAAATTCTCAAATAAGCAAAAGAAAATTAATTGAACGGACAAAAAAATATGCTCATAAAAACATTTATGTCCTATGGATATTCAATGGTCTTGGAACTTGCGTTTCTGATAAAAAGAATCCTAGAAATGAAAATGAGAGTGCGGTATTAGGTATGGAAAAGAGAGTACATTCTTTATATGGTGGCCGTGTATATTATATGAATGTATCGGGAAGAACTGTAATTAATCCCCCATTTGCTCTTCATTTATCTCCTTTTTTTAAGCATAAAGAATCTGAATATAACTATTTAGGATATGATAAATATTACAAAGATAAACGGAGTGTTATTCTTGGTAAAATCCCTGATTACCGAATAATCTGCATAGATGTGAAGGCTTACAAATTAGCAAGATTTAAAGATAAACATGTGAGCACTCTATGTACAGAGCAGATAACACAATCTATTAAAGATTTTTGCCAAAAAAAACTATTAAAAGGGAAAAATATCAATGATACAGTTGAAATTCCAATAAATTTAATTATTTCTGAGGTTAAAGATAGATATGGTTTTCATTTAGCTCATCTAATAATAAAAAAATCAAAAAAAATTAAAAAAGAAAAAACTGAAAAACTATTAGATAACAATTACAATATCCAGGAGGTAATTAGAGTTCGAATTTCTGATTATATTGAATCATAAAAAGGAAAAAAAAATTAGTCTAATTTTCTTTAGTTCTTTTCTACGATAGGAATATTCTTATAAGCTAAAAACATATAAAAATAGTAATTTAGTATTTTTCAAGTTTTTATCTTTTTGAATAATTTTTCTCTTGAATAATAATGACACACAAGGAAAAAGAGAAACCTGAAATTTTAGAGAAATTAAAATGCGCAGCCTGTGGTTCTACAAATGTTTATTCGAAACCATACAAATATAAGCAAGTAGCTAAGGAAAAAATACTTAGAAAATTCAGGAGAAAAGAAGCTTTTTTATTTTCATTAGATGTACCCATTTGCCTTGTTTGTAAGAAAAAGTTTCATAAATGGACAATATACAATAATTTATCTATTTTAATTTTTATATTTGGAATATCAAGCGTTACACTAGGGATTTTTTTTCTTATTTTTCATCAGATATTTGGAGATATTGGTATTCAAATAATTAATTTTGGTTTCTTATTTACCGTATCAAGTTTAATTTTCAGATATATCATTGGGAAAATTGAATCTAATCCAAATAATTATTTTTTCTATGATTTTGTAGGTAAGGTTTTTTATGTGAAACCAAGGGAAGATAAAGACTGGATCCCTTATAGTTTATGGATTAAAACTATAATGGGAAAAAAATAATTCTTTATATTAGTCTGAAAATTTATTGTCAAATAAGGCTTAATTCAAGATATATCTAAAATTATAATTTTTCAAACAAAATATTTAAAAATTGACCTACTTCTTACTTACCTAATTCAATAATTTTAAAAATTGGAGAGTAAAAATCGAGCATATGAGCTTCAAATTAGATGCATATTGCGGACTTTATTGTGGTGGATGTTTTATAATGAATGCTTATCGACAGAATCGAACTGATTGTTTACCAGATAATTGGATAAATCCAATTCATGATAAAGAAATTAAATGTTATGGTTGTAAAAGCGAAATTGTGTTTGAGAATTGTCGAGGATGTAGAATTCGCAAGTGTGCGCAATCTAAAAATATTGATTTTTGTAATAAATGTTCAGAATTTCCATGTGAGTATATAAAGAGATTAGTAAATTTAGATTTAGCCCATTTAAATCTGACGACTGAAAATCTTAAAACAATTAAAGAAACGGGAGTTAAGAAATGGTTAGAAAATCAAAAAAATCGTTGGTTATGTGCTAATTGTGGTTTTCCTTATTCTTGGTATGAACAAAATTGCGTAAAATGTGGAAAAGAACTTTTTAATTCTATCAAGGAGAATAAAGTGTTAAATCACTTATAAAAACCAGTAGTATTCTTTAAGGGTTTTTGATGGAATTGTTCTCATCAAAAACTTTTAAAGTTTGATTATTGGAATATATAACTTTAAAAACACTCGTTTATGATAAAGTTAAAAATTTTAAAATAACTTATTTTATAAAATATTAAAAATTGAATAAAGAGATTTGAAATGGATTTTTACGATGTAGTGAAGAAGAGAAGGAGTTATAGAGTCTATAAACCGGATATGCCTGAAAAAGGAAAAATTGAAAGAATTTTAGAAGCAGTTAGGTTAGCCCCAACGTGGGCGAATTTACAAGGCTTATCGCTGGTTTTAGTTCAAAAAACAGAAAATGTTAAAGCAATATGGAGCGCAATTGATCAAGATCAAAAATTTAGTAGTGCTCCCATGTTTATTGTTGGTGTCATAAGTGAAGGAGAATCAGGTACCAATAAAAGTGGTGAAAAATATTATGGTGTAGATTTTGGAATTTGTTTCGAACATTTAATATTAGCTGCTACAGCAGAAGGATTAGCAACTTGCTGGATTGGTTGGTTTGATGAAGTTAAGATAAAGAGGATATTAAATATTCCAAAGAAATATAAAGTCATGGGTTTAACACCTTTAGGATACCCTATTAAACCTAAAGGTGAGGTAAAAGAAAGAAAACCTATTGATGAAATAGTCCACTATGAGAAATTTTAATTTTATTTTATTTTTTGAATACTTTTTCTTTAAATAATTATATCCAGAAATTATTTCATGAAAAATTTAAAAGAAGTTTTATGTGAAATAATCTTCAAAGATCACAAATTAGGGGTCATAACGACTCGAATAGGAACAATCGAAGAATCTCAGTTAATAACAATATCCACGAATTCAAATGATTTTCTATTATTTAATGAAAAACATAATTCTCCAATTTTAAATAGTGATATTATAGAGATTATTATTCATCGAGATGATAGGAAAATATCTGTCAACGAAGTAAATTCGAGAATTATTAAGCATATAACATCTCAAGATAAAGGAAAAATTAGTTAAAAATTATTTATTTTTTAATTCAACTAAAATTTCTTCTAAAATCTTTATTATCCTTTCTTTATAGGGAACTTGCTCATGATAAGTGTAACTAAAAGCTTTCCAATAAGGTCGTTTATGCCCTATTTTGAATTTAACTCCATTCATAGAAGTCATATATGAATTGCTATCAATTTTAGTTGCGATTTGATCAGCTATTATGTACCAATGAAATTTAGTATTAATAATTGCTCCAGTATTATTCGGGGCAGGATTAACTCTAGTTTTTATAGAATTAAATTTAAAACTCCATTTATCAGGTGCTTCTTTAGTTTCATGCCATTTACCATTATTATAATTCCAATGATGAGAGCCTCCTACTCTCATACCAGAATATTTTTTATTATTATATGTTTTAAGGCTATTATACATTTTAATTTATTATTTTGAGTTATTTTAAGAGTTCCATGTTCTAAAAATTAGCTTTTTATAAAAAGAATACAACGCTCAAAATTTACTGATAACAAAAAAATATATTTTAGAAAAAATTAAATACCCTTATTAGGGCAATAATCATCAAAAACTTAAGTTAGATTAATAAAGCCTCTCTATTTCGATTCAGATTCGAGAATTTCGCCTACATAATAAAGACCTACTAAATTTCCTCTTCGTTCAAATTTTCTCGAAGCTAATAAAATTATAACATGCTCATTCTCGTCTAATAATTTATTCTCAACGGCATGTTTAACAGATTGTTCTATTATTTCTTCAGCATCCATATTGAAAAAATCAATATTTTCAATTTGAATAGCCTTTACTGCCCATACTAAATTTAATTCTCTTGCTGTTCTTTTATGTGGTGTTATAGCAATTATCGGTAATGGTGGTCTAAACTTTGCAATCATCCTGGCACCATACCCTTTTCGAGTGATAACTAAAATTTTACCTCTAAAATTTAATTCCTCCATTTCGGAAGCCAAAGAATGGATAGCATGCCCTAAAGTTTGAGTATGAGTTAATCTATCCGAATCATATTCATCTGGAACCCTTTTAGACATATTTTCAGTTGCAGTTTTAGCAATCTGGTTCATATATTGAACAGCATTAATTGGATATTTTCCCATTGCTGTCTCCGCTGAAAGCATTACAGCATCAGTACCGTCCATAACAGCATTGTACACATCACTTGCTTCTGCTCTTGTAGGAATAGGATTGGAAACCATAGATTCAAGCATTTGAGTTGCTACAATGATAGGTTTTCCCTCACGATTACTTTTATAGATCATTTCCTTTTGCCATAAGGGTACTTTATCTGGATCTATCTCAACACCTAAATCTCCTCTTGCAACCATGATTCCGTCGCTTACTTCTAAGATCTGATCAAATTTCTCTAATGCTACAGGTCGT
>JABXKB010000058.1 GCA_013375485.1 Promethearchaeota archaeon
GAGCTTGCACTATAAGTTATCTTACCCTTATCTGTAACCTCTGCTTTTTCTATAAGACCATCTTCTAAAAGTTTGTTTACTTCTTGAGATATTTTTCCCGATGATAACCCAGTATTATTTTTGAGAGTTTGTTGAGTTAAATATTTTCTTGTTATGAATAATCCAAGAATCCTAATAAATAAGGGATCTCGATTTGAAAACATTTGTAAAGCAGCAAGTTGATTGTGAATATCATCTTCAATTACATAAACATCTTGATCAAACTCGATCTCTTTTACTTCTTCACTGATAGCTTTCTTTTGAAATATTTGTTTTTTTTGAACTCTTTCTTCTGAAGGTTTTACTAAATCAGGAAAGAATTCCTTATAATATGCAAAACTATCAAGCAATTCAGCAATTCTTTGAGAGAGATGTTTCGCACCTTTTTTACCTTGTTCATCTAATTTATCCAATTTTAAGATTGTATTTCTTAAGAATCTTTCAATGGAAATTATACTTTTTAATGCTATTTCTAGCCCCCTAACAGTTAGATCTCCTAGTTTACCAGAGAATGAATAAACGAATGTATGAGTTTTAGGAATTCGACGTTTTTTAATCAACCCTCCTGCACCTGTCATAACTAATAAAAATGTCGAGATTGTCCCTATTGAAAACCCTGTTAATTCTTTTAATTCTTTTTGAGTCAATCCCCCATGAATCAATAAATATGAGGAAATAATTGATGGTTTTCGGTTTGCTCGCTTCTGCTGTGCAATATCTAATAGGAGTTCTATAAGTTTATCTTCATATTTACGAAGTTTACTATCAAAAAAACGATTAGATTCCTCTTGAATTGTCATCTCTTAACTCCTTATGTGTGATTTGTCGGAATTTTCAAATTTTTAGCTCTCTCTTTAATAATTATATTATTCTTCTGATATTTAAACATTTTCCTATATTTCTTAAAGTTCAAAAAGTATGAAAATATTTATATAGTTAGTTTCCCACTTATAATTTAGGTTTCATATTAATAAAAATTTATGAAACCAAAGTTTTTCTATTAGTCATGCCTAATTTAAGCGTGATTAATAATAAAAAATTAACTAAATCTAAATGAAAAAGTAAAATTGTAAGGTGACCGAATATTGTCTAAAAATATAATAATCCAAACACAGAATTTGACAAAATATTATGGCAAATCACGTGGCATTGAAAACTTAAATCTTGAAATTTTTCAGGGAGAAATTTTTGGCTTACTTGGACCAAATGGTGCAGGGAAGACAACTACTGTACGAGTATTTCTTGATTTAATTCGAAAGAATTCTGGTGATGCTAAAATTTTTAATCTTGATATCCATCAAAACTCAACTGAAATTCGCCAACGAACAGCTTATCTTCCCGGAGAATTAGGTTTGTACCAAAACAAGACTGCAAGGAAAAATCTTAAGTTTCTATTAGGACTTTATGAAAATAATTTCTCCATGAACCGGATTGAGGAATTAGCTGAGATATTTTCCCTTGAACTTGACAGAAAAGTAAAAGAACTTAGTAAAGGCAATAAACAAAAAATTGGCATAATACTAGCACTAGCTCCTGAGGTTGAGTTATTAATTCTTGATGAACCTACATCTGGTTTAGATCCCCTAATAACCACAGAGTTTTACAATATACTTCATAAACAACAGAAAGAAACGGGTTCAACAGTTTTGTTGAGTTCACATTTACTAGGAGAAGTTGAGCGGGTAGCACATCGTGTCGGTATCATAAGGGAAGGATCTATAGTAGAAGTAGCTACCATTCAACAATTGAAAAATATGGCCATGAAAGAAATAAAGGTTGAATTCAAAACTAAAGCGGCCCTTCAAGAATTCTCAGGAAAAATCCCAACTACTATACTTGATTCCGTTATAATGAATGAGACACATGCATCATTTATGATTTCTCGTGAAAATTTATCTCAACTATTAAATCTACTCTCACAATCTGAACTAGTAGATATTGACATTACAAGTCCTGCACTTGAGGATATCTTCTTAAAATATTACAAAATGGAGGTGAAAGCCTAAATGAATCGATTTTTTTTGTTGTTGAAAGAATCTCTTTTAGAAAAAAAGTTTGTTATTCTAATTTTAGGTGGAGTACTTGGATTACTGAGTTATTTCATTGTGTATATGATAGAGGGTATGGATCTTTCAGCAATCGAGGATATCATAGCGTTGTGGCCAGAAGAGATGCTCGGATTTTTTGGAGATGTGGAAGTATTTACCAGTCCTTATGGCTTTTGGACTTTAGAACTTCTAACTTTCATGTGGGCCTATGCTGGTATCTATATTGTCTATATGGCAAGTAATCTATTAACGCGAGAAGTTGAGACAAAAATTATTGATCTATCTCTTTCCAAACCAGTAACTCGATATAACTTCTTAGGTAGCAAAATAGCTTTCCTTTATCTATTCATTGTAGCTGCACTAGGTATCTTTTTCCTTCTTACTATGGCTGGTGTGGCTTTTTCCTCAGTATTCCAAGATGAAGGGCTTTTTTTTGATCGCTTATGGTTGACTTATATAATAGTTGTACTGTATCTCGGGGCATTAGCAATGTTTGCTAAGTTTTTTTCAACGATTTTCCTTAGTGGTAGAAAAGCTATGGCATTTGGGATAGGGATATTATTCATAATGTTCTTCCTTGGTGAATTCTATGTATATATGGACGAAGCCGTGCAAGGTATGAAGTATATTTCAGTATTTTATTATTTCAATCCTTCAGATTATATGGTTCACGCAGATTTTGGGCTTTTTGCTCGTGATCTTATTGTATTAGGTTCTATTAATGCAGCTCTCGTTGTAGGAAGCCTGTTGATATTCAATAAAAAAGATATTCCAATCTAAATTCTTTTTTTTTTCTATTATTTTAAAATTAAAACTAAGAAACGATAAATAAATCAATAAGATTAAGGTATTCAATGATTATGGTATCACCTTTAAAAATAAAAAGGATTTTAAAAAGAAAATTCTGTCCTATTTGTAAAAACAAGCTTTATTCTAAATCCGAAAGAAAACTGATTTGTTATAATTGTGAAACCGAATGGATTTTTAATCCCCAAACAGGTGTTATCAAATATGCATTATTCTATGGAAACCGAAAGATTAAATCTCAAGAATAATAAATTTTAACCAAATACCAATAAGTTCTTTTCAAAAATAATTAAATGTGATGATAACTATTTTTATTTATGCCTAAAGAAGTATCTAAGTCGTTATTAATAGTTACTTTAGTAATGGTTACTCTTTTCCTTGGGTTAGGTTTGTTTATTCCAGCAGGGGATTTTCTTTGGTTTGAAGCCTGGATTTATCTTATCCTATTTTTTATTTTTTTCATGGTCGTTATTTTATATTTTAGTAAGTACGATCCTGAATTACTTCAGAAAAGAGCTAAACCCGAATTTAAAGAGAAATGGGATAAAATTGTTATGATTTTCATGGGATTTGGGTTTATGCCTGTATTAATTCTACCTGGATTTGATAGGAAATACGGGTGGTCGAATGTACATCCTCTTGTTGAAATTATTGGATTTATTGGTTTTTCACTTTCATTAATATTTTTGTTTTTAGTAATGAAGGAAAACACATACTTATCAAAAGCAGTCGAAATTCAAAAAGATCGTGGACATAAAGTAATAACAACTGGTCCCTATAGAATAGTTCGTCATCCAATGTACACCGCATTTATCCTCTTTATAATTTGTGATTGTTTAGCACTAGGATCACTTTACTCACTAATACCAGCTGCGATAGGCGTTGTTGGATTAATAATCCGTACCGTGTTAGAGGACAGAATGCTACACAAAGAATTAGAAGGCTATACGGAATATGCTCAAAAAACTAAGAAAAAATTAATTCCCTTTATTTGGTAACTCAAAGTAAGAGAAGCTTATTTAATTAAAAAAAAAAAATCTTCAAGGTTCTTTTTAACTATTTTCTCTTTTTTCATACTTTTTTTTAAGATCTTCCCAGAGTGTGAGATTAATTTCATACTTTTCATTCTTATAATACTTCAGGATCTTTTATTTTTTAATTCCCGTAATTCTTCTTCTAACATTTTATATAACCCTAGAGTAAAAGGCATAGATAGAGAGAAAAGATTTACAATTTGATTGATCTCATCGAAACCATTTAGATCATTTATATCATTTAGATTCTTCTCAATATCAGCTTTTAATTCTGCCAATTCTTTATCAAAATCGACTAAATCCTTCTGAGCATTATAAAATGCGTGAATAAAGGCAAATTCTACCGAATCTAATGTGTAGGTAATTTCACCCGTGCTTGAAACTTTATTTTTACGAATTACTTTCGCATCAATGAGTTTCTTTAATTCTTGAGAGATTGTACCTCGTGAAAGTCCTGTAAGTTTTTTAATCATTTCTTGAGTTAAATCTCTCCTTGTAAGGAAATAAACCTTTATTATAGCAAATGGTGTTTTTTGTCCTGCAAAGAAATATGATTTATTCAAGAGAAAATCAACAATTTCTTCTTCTAATTTTTCAATCTCAGTATCAAAAGTATCTTCTTTACTCATCTCTCACCTCTGATAATATCTTTTATAAAATTAGAATCCATGATATGGTTTATTAGTCTTTTATGAATTTTTAGAAATTTCATAACGCCATTCAGTCTTTTGGACAATAATTTGTATCCTTTTTTATTCTTATAATTATTTAATTCTTCTATTTTAGATTGAAAGAATTGTGTTGCTATTTGGTTAATTTCTTTTTTAAATGCTCCTGTACTAGATGAAAGCTGGGACATACTTCCTCCAAAAGAATATAAATATTTTCGAGTGCCCTTAATTAATTTCTTTTTCAAGAATCCAAACCTTTCCAAATTATTTAAATTAGTAGAGACACTGCCTTTAGAAAATCCCGTAATTTCTTTAACTTGCGTTTGAGTTAGGTTTTTATGAATGAGAAAATATCCAATAATGGTAGAAAAGGATTGACTTTGACCTTTTAATTGTCCTGCTTTAACAAAAAAATCTATAAGTCTATTCTCATATTCTTTAATTTTACCTTCAAATATATGAGGTTTTCGTTTCATGAATTTAGAATAGGAAGAATCAAGCTTTAATTCAATTTTTTCCCATATCCTACTTAAATTTTCTTCATTAATCTTCAATTCCTTGATTTCTTCTTTTAATTGAAAGATCAATTTGTCATCCCATAATGGATTTGTCAAAAAATCTTTCAATTTTTCTTTTAAGACCTTAAAATCTCTGCCATTAATATTTTCTAAATAATTCTGAGAAATTTTCTCTGTTATTTCAACTATTTTTTTGAATTTCTCTTCATTTTCCATAAATCTTGAAATCCTTAAAGGTAGATGATCGATATATTCAATTTTTTCATTCCTTATATATATATTATAGTTCTACTCATTTTTAAGTTTTCTTGAACTTCAATAAATCTGAAATTCAAAAATATTGAAAACCCTTAAATAGTCTATTTACTATTTGATAATTAGATATATTATATTTTCAAAAAAAATGAAAAATACATCAAATATAAGGTGTCTATCAAAAATGAATGCTATAGAAGTTAGAAACTTAAGGAAATATTATGACAAAGGTAAAGTAAAAGCAGTTGATGGTATTTCATTTGATGTACCTAAAGGGTCTCGATTTGGGTTCCTTGGTCCTAATGGCGCAGGAAAAACTACTACAATCAGATGTTTACTTGGATTTCTCAACACAGATGCAGGAGACATTTCTATATTAGGTGAAAGGATAAACCCAAAAAAAGATGTAAAAATTCGGAATCGAATTGGATATTTGCCGGGAGAATTAGGAATTTATAAAAACATGACTGCGAATGGATTAATTAACTATTTTGCGAAGCTCTATGATATTGAAATTGATTGGAAATTCGTTAATGAAATATCAGAACGACTTAAATTAGATATGAATCGAAAAATGGGGGTTTTGAGCAAGGGGAATAAACAAAAAGTGGGTGTTTTATCTGCTCTAATGGGGAAATTTGATATTTTAATTATGGATGAACCAACTTCTGGGCTTGATCCTTTAAATCAAACTGAGTTCTATCGTATTGTTTCTGAGCGCCAAAAAGAATCAAAATGTACGGTTTTTATTTGTAGCCATGTGCTTTCAGAAGTTGAAAAATTCTGTGATCGTGTGGCAATCATAAAGAAAGGAAAAATTGCTGAAATTGCTAATGTTCAAGATCTTAAAGCAAAAAATCTTAAACATATTGAGTTGATTTTTGAATCAGCGAACAGTATGGAATCATTTCATTATTTCTTATCAAGTGAATTTCCTGAAGCTATTGTAAAATATAATTTCGATGTTCAGCTTGAATTTCTACTTCCTCCTGAAGACGCAAGAAAAATTTTACATGAAATCAGTGAAAGAGAATGGGCAGGAACTCCAGTAAAAGACTTCTCGATCAGACATTCTACATTAGAAAATATCTTTATGCAATATTATAAAGATGTAAATTCACAGGGAGGTGAAATTACATGAAAGTGCTACAAATAATATGGAAGGAATTAAAAGTAGGCAAGAAAGGTATAATCATATATGCAGCTTTAATGAGTCTCTTTTATCTCTGGTTTGTGTCAATCTACGATCCCGATTTATTAGCAAATTTTAATGAAATCATGGAGAATTATCCAGAAGCTATTCAACAAATGGTAGGAGAATATTTTTCTCTTGCGACTTTTGGTGGTTTTGTAAACGTGTACCTACTTTCAATGTCTTTTTTCTTTTTTGGGGTTTATTTTATATTGAGATCTTCTTCAGATATCCCAAAAGAAATCGAAAACAAGACAATTGATCTGATGTTATCTAAGCCAATTACTCGCTGGGAAATAACATTAGGAAAATACTTTTATCATATCATTAGTGCCACTATCGTTCTTGTAAGTGTATTCTTAGCTATAATTCTTGGAATATTTATAATGCCAAATATAAATCCCATTGATGTTAATTTTACTGAGTTATGGACAGCATTTTTTATAGTTTTATTATTTAATTATACAGTTATTAGTACAGCATTTTTCTTTTCGACTTTTAACAACCCTAAGATGGCACTTGTTTTTAGTTTTGGTCTTGTGATCTTCTTTTATGCGGTAGGTCAATTTTGGAACTCTTTTGATGAGAGCATACAAGGAATAAAGTACATTAGTATTTTCTACTATTCTGATATGTCAAATCTACTTGTAAATAGTAATTGGGATGCAGTTCCATTAAAAATTATATTTCTCTCAACTTACTCTATTGGATTAACTGCTTTATCGGTACTTCTCTTTAATAAACGGGATATCCCCGTATAATTATCCTAAATTTTCTTTTTTTCTTAATTTATAAGTTCGAAATTAACTGTTCAATACGAAAAATTTAAAATTCGTGAATTCTACTGGGTTTCGTGATACGGAAAATAATCATTCTATAGTATTATAAAAAACTTAAGGATTAAATATGGTAGAAAAAAGACTTATTGTTATTTTGAGCAATAGTTAACATTTTATATAGATAAAATACTAGAAATTTCAAGCTAAAGAAAACTTTAATTGAATTATATAATCATGAGTAAAAAGACAATCATTTTTGGAATGCCTCGGATAGGGTTGACAATTGTTCTTGGAATTGAGGGATTTAGTGTATTCGCTTTATATACTATAGGGTATCAACTGACACCTTTTCTTGTCGGGCTTGCATTATGTTTTGGCTATATTAGTATTGCTGTATTTTCATTTTTGTTTGGATGGATTAGTGATAGTAAATATACAAGGTGGGGCAGGAGGAAACCATACATTATTATTTTTGCTCCTATATTAGGGCTTTCTTTTATATTTCTAATGATGCCTTCTTTAATATTACCTAATTTGAATAATAAGGTTGTTCTTTTTATATGGTTATTAATTTGGGAAATTATATTCAAAGCTAGTTATGGAGTAACTACACCATATCAAGCATGGTTAACTGAACAGTTTGATGTTAATGAACGTCCAAAAGTTTCTCAAATCCAGAATATTTTTAATTTACTGGGAACTCTAATTCATTGGAGTTTTATTTTCTTAATATTAACACAAGTGTTTGATCAAATCTCGGTTACACCAGATATTCTTCCCTTTTACTTTGTGACTCCTATTTGCATTTTTGGCATTTTATGTATTACTCTTCTTTATTTAAATGCTTTTTTGATGCCTATAGAGCCTAGAGTTGAGATAAAATCAACTCTTATTGAGATATTTAAGGTAAGTGTAAAAAATAAGAACTTTATGAAAGTAAATTTAATAATTGGACTCTCAAGCATAGCTTGGGCGATCATACTCACACAAATGCTTCCCTTTTTAGAATTGGTTTTAAATTTAGGCTTTAGTGAATATCTATTAATTCTAGTTATTGAATTCGTCTGTATGATCGTTTTTCTTGATATTTGGAAAAGGGTAATACTGAAATTCGGAAAGAAACAAACTTTTTTATATATTTTCATTTTGGCTGTGTTAATACTTCCGATTACCCTATTAGGTTTAATCCCATTAAATAATTTTTTAGCAGTAGGGATGATTTATATGATTGGGATAGGTGCATCATTAGCTGGCTGGTATTTATTACCTGCAGTTATTTTTGCTGATCTTGCTGAACTTGATGAAAAAACCACTGGAGAATTAAAAGCTGGAACATATACAGGTCTTCCATCGATTTTTCTAAACATATTTCAAGCCCTTGGAGTATTCTTATTAGGAGCTTTAAATGAATTACCAGAGATTAGGGTTGGAACCTTATCATATTCAATAGGATTAATTATTTGGGGGCCAATATGTTCTTTAATTTTATTAATTAGTTGGTATTATACAAGAAAATACCTTACACTGGATTATGATTGATTTCGATTTTATTTATTTCCAAGAACTAGCTTTTCATTCTAAGCCATAATAAGATTTATAAGTCTTTTTTTCTTTATTATTAGAAATTAGAATTCTTGAGTTTTCAATATTATTTAAGATTATTAACGAGGTTAACAAATGTCAAATTTCCGTGAAAAAATACACTCAAAAGAACTCATCGCTACATTTGATGACGTATTAATACTACCCGGATTCACGAATTTCGCTCCCGCTGAGGTGAATATTTCTTCAAATTTGGGAAAATACCATCTTAATCTCCCAATTCTGTCATCTGCCATGGATACTGTTACAGAAGAATTAATGGCAATTAATATGGCTTTACATGGAGGTTTAGGCGTTATACATCGCAATTGTTCTTATGAAAGACAATTAGAAATGGTTAGAATTGTGAAACGCGCCCGATCTTTTGTGATTGATGATGAACATGTTGCAACTATTAATCCCAATGCTGGAGTTGCAAAAGCAAAATTTATGATGGAAAACTATAATATTAGTGGTATTGTTGTAGTTAATGAAGCTAAGAGAGTTTGTGGTATTTTTACCAAACGAGACATACCCTTTTTCGAACAAGACATACAAAATGGAGCAGTAAAAGACTATATGACGAAAGATGTTATCTCTATCAAACCTGGAGCATCAAGAGAAGATGCACTGAAAATTTTATATGAGTCACGCAAGGAAAAGTTACCGATCATTGATAAGGATGGTTATCTAAAGGGATTAATCACAAAGAAAGATTTAGCACCAGAATTTCCACTCGCTACTAAAGATGAAGAAGGACACTTACTATGTGCTTTAGCATTATCCCCGAGATTTCCTGAAACCTCACAAGCTCAGAATATGTTAAAAGAAATTGAAAAGTATGTTGATATTTTCTTTATTGATGTTGCTGATTTTTACAAGAAGGGTGACATTGAAGGTACATCAAAACTGATGAATCTTTTAGAATCTGACTTTGTATTAGGTAATATTGGAACATATCAAGCTGCAGAATACTTAATTTCTAAATGTGATTTTGTAGAAGAGCGTTTTATTGGATTAAAGGTGGGAATGGGCTCTGGATCGATATGTACAACCTCGATACAAACAGGAGTAGGTGCTCCAACTCTATATGCCACAGCTCAGGTTGCTGATGCTATACAGGATTATAATCCAGGATTATCTTTGATTGCAGATGGAGGTTTTACTAAACCAGGTGATTTACCAAAAGCATTTGCTGCTGGTGCTGATTTAATAATGTCTGGACATTTCTTTGCAGGTACTGAAGAATCTCCTGGTTATATTGATACCATAGCTGGGAGAAAAGTAAAAGTATATCGAGGCATGGGTAGTAAAGAAGCAAGAACCTTTGGTTATATTTCCGATCGTTATACTGAGGGCTCTAAGATGCTAACTGAGGGAGTGTCTAATTATGTACCTTATGTAGGAGATGTAGCTAGAGTTTTAGCGACTTTAAAAGAAGGTTTATCGAATGGGATGATTTATGCGGGAGCAAAATCTATTAAAAATATGAAAGAAGCTCAAGTGGGAATAGTTTCCGTCGTAGGCCAACGAGAAACTCAACCTCACGATCTTATCGGCAAATTTTAATATTTAGAATTAAAGAAAAAAAAATTAGATTAAAAATAATTTATGGGCTTACCATAAGTTGTTTCTTATCAAAATCTTCTGGATCTCCACCTTCTTCAAGGAAAACTACATAATTTTTAAGACCTTTTAAAATTCAATCAGCAACTTTCTCATAGCCTTTTCTAAGTTTTTTTTTTTCAAATTCAGTCCATATTGTTACCTCTGTATTATCTCCTTTTGGCTCTACGATATAACCTATAGAATTCATGTCGCTGTTCTCCATATACCAAGTAACATGTTCATTTTCAACCCTTTCAGTATCAACAATTAACATATCTCCCACATCCGATTTTAAAAGAAATTTTTGACCCTCTTCTTTTTCGATAACTTTATCTAAGGCTGGATTCAAAATTTGTGTTTTCTGCCCATCTATAACGATATCATAAACATTTTTAGGGGTTGAATTAATTTCAATTTTTTTTTCGACTCTCATTTAAATATTACCTATTTTGATTTCAGATAAAATTATGTCGACATAGCTTTTATAAAATTATGTCGGAATTTGAAAATGAAAGGAGGTTATAAATTTTACAATCTTAACCCTAATTTCACATATTAATGTTCTATTAATTAAGTTTTAACAATAGTAAACTTTTCTTTGTTACTAACATTTTTATTATATAAAGAAAATAGCTCAAATTGAATTTTTATGAAAACTATAAAAAGAGCAATTGTTAGCGTGTTTGACAAGAGTGGAGTCATTGAATTTGTTAAAACACTAGTCAACGAATTTGGAGTTGAGATTTTATCTACAGGTGGGACTGGTAAATTATTGGAAGAAAATGGAATTGATTATATCAAAATTTCTGATTATACTAAATCCCCTGAGATGTTTGATGGTAGAGTAAAAACTTTACATCCAAAAATAGAAGGAGGAATCCTTTTTCAGAGAAATAATAAAAAACATATTCAAGATGCCCAGAATTATAACATTCTTCCAATTGATATGGTCGTATGTAATTTATACCAATTCAAAGAGGCTATAGCAAAACCAGATACTACTTTGGATGAAGCTCTGGAGCTAATCGACATTGGTGGGCCAACAATGATACGAGCTGCTGCCAAGAATTTTCCCGATGTAGTTGTTGTCCCAAGCTCTAAATATTATGACCAAATTCTAAATGAATTAAGAGATTCAGGAGGAATTAGTGATAAAATAAGGGCTAATTTGGCACAAGATGTTTTTATTATTATGGCAGAATATAATGCAGCAATTTCTGATTATTTACAAAAATATTATAATCCCGATCAAATAATGGGGGAAAATTTCATTAAAATCTTTAAAAAGGTTCAAGATTGTCGCTATGGTGAAAATTGGGATCAGGCAGCAGCTTATTATAGGGATCTATCTACGAAATATGGATTACACAATTTTAAAAAATTGAGTGGAAAGCAAATATCATTTAATAATTATTTAGATATCGATTCCTGTATACAAATTCTTTTAGATTTTGGTACTGAGTATTACACAACGGCAATTCTAAAACATACAAGTCCTAATGGTGTAGCAATTGATAAAAAAAACCAATTAACATCAGTGAAAAAAGCATTCAGCACAGATCCTTTATCCGCCTTCGGAGGAATCTGGGGGATTAATAAAGAGTTAACAAAAGAAGTAGCTAATTTTATTATAAATAAAGAAAAAATATTTGTAGATGTATTAATGGCACCTTCCTTCGAAAATGAGGCACTTGAGATATTACAACAAAAAAAGAATATGATAATGATTGAATATGGAGATTTCCTTAATAAGAGAAATGATATATATGATAATCTCGAAATCAGAAGCGTACTGGGAGGATTTATAATTCAAGAATATGATAGTAAACCTGTTATTAAAGAATGGAACGTAGTAAGCAAGAAAAAGGTCAATGAAATTGAAAAGGAAGCTCTAATTTTTGCTTATAAAGTCTCAAAATGGGCTAAATCGAATTCAGCGTGTTTTGCTCAAACATATGATGATGGAATTTATACAATCGGAATTGGTGCCGGACAACAAAGTAGGGTTCATGTGGTCAAGTTAGCAGCACAAAAAGCGATTGAATTTGGACATGAAAAAGAATTGAAAAATTCGGTCATGGGAACAGATTCTTTCTTTCCATTTCCTGATGGTTTAGAAGTTGCAGTTGAAGTTGGAGCAAAAGCTATAATAAATCCCGGTGGTTCTATCAGGGATGATAAAATTATTAAACGTGCAGATGATCTAGGCTGTGCTTTAGTATTTTGTGGTAAAAGAGTATTTCGACATTAAAAAATCTTTAACTTTATTATAATTTGGTTTTACATCTTTATGAATTAATCTTTTTGAAAAAATCAATTTAAGGTAAGAAAGGTTTATAAATTTCAAATGATAATTTTACAATACTCACAAATATAAATTTAACATTTTAAATTAATATTTTTAATGAGGAGAGTATATCTAATCATATCTTAATAAGGCGGAGCTCTTTTAAAAATGGACTTTTTTCTTAATAACTTAAAAGAAACACTTGAAGCGATAAATAAATTAATAGATAATAATGTTAACATCGTAAATACTAAAAGAATTAGAAGATGTAACAACATCAAATCTTCAAATCGCTCTAAGATCAATTTCATTTGGAGAGCATTAAGATACCTTGAAGAAGAAGGTATTTTAACCCCAAATGGGATAAATAATCCTAAAACTTATAAGATAACAATAAATGAAAAAATTGATGTTAATGAAGTACTCTCGCAAATTGAGAAAAATAAAAAAAATGAGTCCTAGACTAAATTTAACTCTATTAACAATTCACTTAATTTATTTTTAGACTCTTTATTATTCAGATTGTTAATTAACCGTTTTTGATAAAATATTACATTAGGATATTTCAGTTCTAATTTATTAAATAGCTTTATCCATCCATTGAAGTTATTGAGAAGCTCGTGTACTTCAGAATCTTCTTCTAAAGACATTATTTCTTCTTTTTTTTCTTTTGAAAGACTAGTTTTATATTTTTTTACACTAATTCCTTGATCTCTTAACAATTTCTTATTAGTTCTTCTAATAAATGATTCCAAACCACTTCTCCAGTAGACAGATTTATCATTAATTTTGTCTATAGTTTCTTGAATGATTTTTATCTCCTGCGGATAGATTGTTTCTTGTTCCTTAATTAGGATCTTTTTTATTCTTTCAAATTCCGTTTCAAACTTCTGAGTGTAATTATTAACCATTTTTTCAAATTCAAATACAACTGTATTATAATCTTTAGCAAATATTACATCATCACTGGAAAAAGTTAGAGTTTCTTCATCAAATGATCCTTTTATTCTCCTTTTTTTTATTAAATCATCGAAAATTTCTCTTAAAAATTCAATCTCCGTTTGATTTAATTCCTTTCCATAAAATAAATCATGAAAAGAAAAGAGAAAACTATTTTCCAACATCAAATTACGAATTCCACGTTCTGTATAAAAAAGAATTTCTCCTTCATTTTCATGGAAAATTCCCTTTAATTTTCCATCAGCTATTAGATCGTGAATTAAACCCTCAATTAAATTTGAAGTAATATCATATGTTCCTAATGATATATATTCATTAGATTTGGATTTATCAATCAGCATATATTTTATATCATTCTTTGCATCTTCTATTTTTTTTGGATTAAAAATTAGTAGATCTGCCTTCTTAAAATAAGAAATACCCAACTCATCAATAAATTTCAAAAAATATTCTGCTTCCATTCCAGTTTTTTCAAGATATTCGCTAATTTTTATTTTATCTTTTTCCTTTATTTCTTCCCCTATTGATTGTAAGTTTTCATCGATTTTGGATAAAATATGTTTTTTATCAATATTTAACTCCTTGGAGATCTTCTCAATTTGTCTCAATTTTTCCCCTTCATCAGAAATTGTACTGAGTTCATTAATTTTATCATTTATATATTTAGAATAATAGAAGGTCTCTTTTTTCCTATCCCAAATGCCACTTCTATAATCAACAAATTGATCAAATATATCTAAAAGCAAAAGTTCACCTATATTTAGGTCTTCTGAAATTCTAGAAATGTCAAAATAACCAACGATTTTAGAATTCTGTACTTCATTTCTAATTTTTTGTGACCCTAGATTGGTTAACCACTGTGTACCTTTACGAAATTTTGATAAATATTCTCTTGGTAAATTTTTTATTAATCTTATAAAATCTTCATCCAATAGAATCTGACGATATGATTTCAAATCTATAATGCTTCCTTTAGCTGCTTCTAAATTAATTTGATGTTGAATTTTTTTTAATGAAATATATGTTTCTTGATCTTTACGCTTTAAGAATGTTATCTTCAGAGATTTAGATATATCCTTGATAATTCTATCAATAAAATTTTGAGGGAGGAAGTTATAACTCATCAAATCAATTGAACCATTTATTTGCAAATCTTCTACGAAATTTGATTTTATATAGACATATGAATAAAAGAATCCAATATCAGAATAATAACCGTCAATTATCTTTAGTCTATTTAAAGTTTTTATAAATATCTTTAATTCTGAATCATCATCAATAACTTGAGAAAATCTATTATAAATTATTTTATCAGAGATTTTCTTACCTTGTTCGAAAAAAGTTTTTAATTTGTCTTTTTCTAGTTCATAGATATAAATTAGATTTTCTTTGGATTTTATATAGAAATAGACTTTTTTCTCCTTTAGATTTGATTTAGCAAATTTTTTTAAATATTCTTTGAGATTTAAGTCTGAATTCTTACTTATCAAAGAAAAATTGTGTTTTTTCATTAAAAATTGGTTTTCTAATAATTTTATTATACTTTTACTTTCTTGGGTTTCCAGATCAATTTCACTAAGTAATGGAAAATTTTTTTTTAAAAGTTCTACTAATTTAATATAAATTTTTGATGATTTTTTGTCCTCAAATGAAGCAATTAATGATTTTGCAATATTTCTAAAATCATATAATAGATCAAATTCTAAATCCTCGAAAGATTCAAGAAAATTAAGTAAGGAAATGATATTGTCCTTTTTTTTTTCTGTTAAAAGACTTTCTAATATAATTTCTAAATCAGAATTTACTAGAATTGGATGCTTTTTAATTAATTCCTGCAAAAAGTAATGTGCATTATTTCTAGTATCCTCAGATTTATCTTTAAGAAATTTTACAAATTTTTGAGAATATTTCTCAATGTATTTTGAATTTGCAAGCATCGCAAATCCAATTATGATTATTGAATTAATTCTTAGTTTTACATCTTCAGAGTGAAGAAAAACCTCGATTTTTTGTATTAATCTTTCAGTAATAAGATCTATTTTATTTTCCGCTAGAATTGATAAAATATAAGTAATTGGGACAGTACATTTTTGTTCATCCAATAAATTTTCTAATTCTCTAATAATTTTTGAAATTTTCTCAATTTTATTTTTACTTAAATGATTGTTCAGTTTATCTACTTTTTCAAGAATTAGACTGTCCTTAAAATCTTCAAGATTAAACATCTTTAATGTAAAAGAGGTTTTAATCCAATAAGAATTTTTTGAATTCTTCAATTTCTAAAATATTCTTAATATCTTGAAGCAATATTGTTGGATTAGAATTTTCCAAATCCTCCTTTGTACCATGTCCTGAAAGTAAAGCAATACTCTTAATTTTAGCGTTCTTAGCGCACTCAATGTCTGCGGGTAGATCACCTACATAGTATACATTGTCTTTGTTTATTGAATAATTGAAGTTTTTCTTAATTTTTTTTAAAGCAGTTATAATGGGATAAGGACTAGGTTTTCTATAAGGAGTATCATCGCGAGAAACATAAATAGAAATATTCTCATCTAAATTTAATTTCTGTCTGAAAGAATCCAATCTTCTTTTGCCCGTGTTAGATACAATCCCTAAGAGAAAATTATTCTGTTTAAGCTTTATTAAAATTTTTTCTAGATTTGGCTTTAAACTTTCATATTTCTCATATTTGGGATACATACGTCTAAACTTAATAAAAAATAAATTTCTCCTCCAAATACTTGGAATGAAAGGTTTAAATACCTTATTAATTCGAGTATAAGCCAACAATCTATTTTTTGAATCTGATTCTTCAAAAAGTCTCGCAAAATCAATAAGCCTAATATCGCTTGTATTTTGCCAATTATAGAATTTCTTTCTTAAATAGTATAAAGCTGTATATTCAAGAGATTTTTGAGTGATAATAACTCCATCAAAATCAAATAGAATAATTGGTGGATAAGACATAAGTGTATTAAAAAGTTTGTTTTAACACTTAAATTTATCCTAATCTATTTTGTTTATCAAAAGAATAAAAATTTTAAAAAAAAATAAAAATTATACTTCAAATTTTAAGAGTCTATTTCATCTGGTTCTACTGAGACATGAGAGAGCAACCAATCAAGTTGTTTTTCCCTTTTGTTGATATTGAGCACTGTATCAAGAATCATCACCTCATCGGCTTTCCCTGGCATTATCGTTATCTTCCCGGCCCGAAGCATAAAGAATTCGAACACATCAGGAATCTCCTTTTTGAATCGCAAACTCTTTACAGGAAACCTCTCAGCTGAGCTGAAAACTCCTGCTTTATGGATAATCTCGTTTCTTTCTACTTTGTAATATTCGAATCTGGTGCTAATAATTACGATTCCTAATATAAGAACCAATATTAATGTCATTACCATATAGAAAGCCCATGGTAAAGCCAAATCAAGGGTTATACCCATAAGATCTACTGTGAAATTTGGTAGAACTAAGAAAACAAGAACTAAGATAATAATCACAATAGCTAATATTAGTACAAAGAATTTAGTCGAAGAGAAATCAAAAGCAGTTACAAATATATTTACAAAGAAAACTATAAACCAAATATATCCTAACACTGGAGCGGGGTCGATAAATGCTTGAATAAACCATAAAACGAAACTCGTGATTAGTAAAGGCCAAAAGAAAATTATTTTAGGATAAGTTCTTAGGTAGATCTCACTTGGATACTTAGGTTTTTTTTCAGACATATATTTTCACTTTTTATAAATTTTAATTTAAAGAGGATTATAAAAATAATAGATAGATGTGTTATTTAAATATTAGTGTCCTATGGAGTTACCTTAAAAATTGATTGAAATGATTTTTAACTTTATTTAATCTAATTATTTTTTTAAAAAAGAAGGTATAAAGAAAAAATCTTCGTTATATTGTGATAATCTCTTTTATTATTAATTATTCCATCATTACATGTAGGCTACTTAACAGAAAATCAATTTGTTCTACCTTTTTATTAATATTGAGAACAGTATTTAAATGTACCACGTTCCCTTTAGCCAAAATTAAAGTTAAAGATCCTGCTCTAAACGTTAAATACTCAAATAGATCTGGAATATCTTTTTTAATACGTAATCCTCTTACTGGAAATCGTTCAATGTTTGTAGAAAACATTCCTCTTTTATGAATTATTTCATTTCTCTCGATGCGATAATAATCAAATCTTGAAGTAAGAACAACTAAACCTAAGATTAAACCTAAAATTATTGTTATAATCATATAAAATTCAGGTGGTAGTCCAAGGTT
>JABXKB010000358.1 GCA_013375485.1 Promethearchaeota archaeon
AAAGATATAGGCATCAAATAATGAATGTATCAATTCGTCCTTTATGGTCCTTTGTATTGATTTTTCTATTGTATCAACCATAACCTAACTTCTAACAACAACTATATATTCATTCTACTCATTAGATTAAAAATCCTTCTTTTTCTATGAAAATATTTATAAAAATAAAAAAACCCTGCCTTTTTGGTTGATTAAGGTTATTGTTTGCATAAGTTTATTTAAGGTAATGCTTTTTTTCTTAATTCTCCTAATAATGAATCTATAGGTTCTCCTTTTAGTTTTCGAGATGCAATAAGGCACATATTAGCAATAGGAATATACGAATTAGCGGGGTCTTTATATAAATCATCAATGACTTCTACAAGACTTTTCCAAAGGTCAACACTTTTTTCTGTATCACCTGTTAAAAATAAACTTGTATAGTTAAAAGCATCTTTTAAAAAAGCCATAAACTTTGCCTCTGACTCGTTATTTGCAAATTGAGTAGGGCGACAATCTGCAAGCTCTTCTATAAACATCCAAACCCCTTGTCTGATGCCGAATACACAAACTCCTTTATCAAAATCTTTAAGCTGGTTCCAAGTTTCGCTGGGTTTAGCCAGAGAAGAATCCCCCACAAAGGATAGTAAACAAATCACAATTATAAATATAATAGTTATTTTTTTCATTGTATACCTCCTAACATAATAAAATTCAATTAATTTTAGATAGTTATTATTAAATCTTTTTTTAATAAATCAAATCAAATAACTTATTCGCAAAATCAATATCTAATTCTTTAAGAATTTTGTATTCTTCCAAAGCAGAAATTTTATCTCCAATCATTAAATAAATAATGCCCAATCCATGATGAGCATTAGCATAATCAGGATCAATACGGATGGCCTGCTTAAAAGCTTCTATTGCATCTTTATAGAAACCGAGTTTGCCATAATCACAACCTAAATTGTAGTGGACTCTAGCATTATCAGGATTAATGCGTATAGCCTGTTTGCAAGCTTCTATTGCCTTTGCATAAGATTTAAGTTCTCCATAGCAGTATCCAATCTCAAAATATGCCCAGGCTTTTAATAATGATATATCTGTTTTAATTGCTATCTCTAAATAAAGTAATGCTTTAGCATACTCTTCCTTATCAATAAAATATAATGCTTTATTGGCGGCTTCATAAGCATAGTCGGAATCTTTTTTCTCTTTATTCTCCTGCTCAAATAATTCTTCGGTGGTAAATGTTTCCTCTTCTTCCATTAAATCAAGGTTTGCTATTCTTTCACTGGGAATAGCAAAATTTAAGTTCTGCCCTTCAACCATTTGAAAAGTAGCTATTCCAATAACCTCTCCATTCATATTTAAAACCGGACTACCGCTTGAACCAGGTGATACAGGAGCAGTAATTTGAATAACCTTACCATAATCAGGAACTTCTCTGATAGCAGAGATAATCCCATCACTAACTGTATTTTCCAATCCTAATGGACTACCATAGACTATTATTCTTTCTCCTACTTCTGGAATTGTTGTACTTAAAGATAAAGGGTATACATATTGAGAGGGGATATCTACTGAAAGACGGATAATATCGCTTTGCTCATCCTCTGCTACAATATAGGTGATGGGATAAGTTTTACCATCTGAGGTCTTTACCTCAGCAGAGCTTGCTCCCTGAAGCACGTGATAATTAGTGATAATATCACCATTCTGGCTGATAAAAAAACCACTACCCAGCTTTAAAAATTCTCCTTTATCATCATATGTAAAAACAATAATAGTGGAGGGCTCTATTCTTTTTATAATAGAAGGCAAATTTTCAGTTGATTCTTCTTTTTGCTTAGGTAAGGAAGGCAAAGCAGGTTTACTCGTAGGTACTTGAATTGTTTTACCTTCTTTAACATTTTTTAAAAGTTCCAGGGAAAAACCATTTTTATAGACTTCTTTGGCGTAATATTCCTGTTCTTCTTTTGGTAATTTCTGTAATAAATCAATAAATTTTTTTTCGTATGAGTCAAGGCCTTCGAGAGAAGAAAGATAGAAACCAAATATAGAAGGAAATTTATCTTTGATATAATCTTTTACATTAATTGTTTGAGAGGAAACTGTGAGAAAAAGAAGATTAATAATAAAGAAAACGATTAGTATGTTTATTAGAAAAAATGTATTTTTTCTAATAATAGCTCACCTTCTTATTTTATATTTCCTTGAATTATTCTTAAATTGTATTTTTTAAATTTACCTATATTTCTAATGCTATATAAATTCTAAAAATCCTTCTTTTTGCTAAAAATAAAGACCTTAATTTCAATTCAAGATAAATGTTATGTCAAATGTTTAGATCTGATCCTCTTGATGACCTAACTATTTTTCTCCAAGCTTTTTCTTGCTTGTTTTTTGATTTTTAGAAGTCTCGACAGAAACAGACTTGGACCGGGAAGAACTTGACTTGACAATCATTTCTAATCCACCTAATATTCCAAAACCTATGGTCCCTATAATCAACAAATAAAGTCCACCTATAATCAATTTGTTTTTTTCTAATGATTCTGATGCCCAAACTTCACTTTGCTTCTTACCAGTCCATAAAAAATATTCTTCCTCAGTTACTGATGGATTTTCTTTCAAATAATCTTTTGCGTATTCTGTCATTTGATCACCCTTTATATAAGTCTGTCCATCAATTGTGATTGCTTTTGAATCCAGTTTTACTGAATAGAATAATCCAGTAACAAGGCTTAAAATTATTAAAAAAACGAACAGGTAGTTTATCCATTTAGTTGGACGAACTACTAATAAGACAATTACATATACGGCAAAAATAACCATTTTAGTCCAATTAATTAAGAATACTGGACATCTTAAAGATGAAAGGAGAAGTTTCTCCACAGGAAATACCACCTGAAAAACTCTATTTGATGATAGGTAACGAAAAGATGAAAAAATAAAATTCGCTATAATATATAATTGAGAACCTTTAGCTATAAGATATGAATGAGAACTTCTACTAATTAATTTTTTTATTGAAACAATGTTTATCATTCTCTTTATTTCCTTTATTTATTCGGGGCTAAATATATCAATCTCACGTTCTCTACGTCCATCGTCACCACAAAGAAAAGGAACTTTTGGTCCCAGTTTTCCCTTCTTTTCTGTCCAGATTAACCACTTTCCTGCAGGAATCATACCAGTAGTTGGTGTACTTAATCGGTCAAACTTTAATTTATGCTCATCATCATCCTTTATAAAAGGAACATACCAAACTGTACAATTGTTAATGTCTTCTCCTTGTTTATTAATAGTGTTTACTTTTACTTCAACTTGATCTGTTTCACTTGTTTTAATAAGTCGTGATTTCAATTCAAGGTCAAGAGAAGCATCTAATACCGCAGAGGAAATGGACAACGGTATTCGACCAATACTTGCAAACTGTATAAATCTTCTAAATACTTCGGTGTCATATTCTAACGTACTAAGAAATAGCTCAGAATAAATGATTTTCGAAGAATATATAAATTTTATATTCTCCCTTGATTTCTCCAGGGCAGACCATAAAGTTTTACCCATAGGATGTTCTGGTTTAAATTCATCATATTTTTCCGATAGTTTTTGTAGAGCATTATCCATATCCTCTAAAGCAATATTCATCTGTTCTTTTATCTGATAAATAGTTAGCTCTTCTGCATTACAAGGAAATAGCCAAAATACAAATATACTAATCAAAGTTATATATTTAATGCAATTTTTCATAATTCTCACCTCCTGAGAATCTATAAAAATTTAAAGCATTTAAAGAATTAGAAGAAATAATTTGAAGATCATTCTTGGGGTCAAATCTTTCCTCTTTTCTTTTTTAAAATATCTCTTTTGACAGGATTGATATTTTTTAAATGAGATTCCTAGAAGATTTATGGATGAAACTATAGTGGTATTTGTAAGTTTAAATTGGGAGTTAACAAATACTTTTCCTGGAGCCTATTATATACAATAATTGCAATTTATTTTAATATTTATATTTCAAAAAGGCAGAATCTAAATATTTCAGATCCTTCTATATTTACTATACTAGATAATTTTTAAAAATCCTTCTTTAACTGAAAAATAGTTCATAAAAATAAAAAGCCCTTCAGCAAATGCCAAAGGGCTGGAATTAGCAAGCTCCCCCTGGCAGACGGAACGATTATCGAACTTTTTGTATGAGTGAGGAGGCTGAAAAAGTGTATCGGAAGTTAGAAGAGGTTACCGAATTATTGAGCTAGTACAGCAGTTCCTCTCAAGATAAAATGATTAAATCCTTCTTTTTTTAAAAAAACCCTTCAGCAAAATGCCAAAGGGCTGGTTATTGTCTGGCTCCCTGTAGTGAACCAGGTTCGAACCTATTATTTAAGATCTTTACCAAACATGTAGATATCAAGTCTTTGCCAACTATTTTTCCTTACTCCCTCCAATGAATACCCTTGCTTAATAAAGAGCGGAAGCAATCCAATAGG
>JABXKB010000359.1 GCA_013375485.1 Promethearchaeota archaeon
ACAGGAAATTATGATGAAATTGGAAGAGGTAAAGGAGCTGGAAAAATTATCAATTATGCAATGCCGGCAGGAGCTGCCGATGATGCAATTCCTTTATATTTTGATGAGATAATTGCTCCTATATGTGAAGAGTTTGAACCAGAATTCATACTAATTTCTGCTGGTTTTGATACTCATTGGACAGATCAATTGACAGATATGAATTGGACTTACCAAGCACCAGCAGAATATCTAAAAAAAATAAAAACGATTGCACAAAAATATGCTAATGATAGAATATTGATAACCTTAGAAGGAGGGTATGAACTAGATAAACAAGCTCGAGCGGTATTTAATTGCTTAAAAGTTCTTAACAATGAGGAGGATGATTTAATACGAGAAGAATCAAGATCCTCAGAACCACAATTAGTAGATTATTTTAATAATAGATTAATTCCCGCCTTAAAGGATAAATTAAGTTCATATTGGAGTTGTTTTTAGGATATAACATAGAAACACTTTTATATTTACATTTATGCTATATTTATAATTACTCCTATTATGTTATAGAAATTATATTTTATTTACTTGATAAAAAAATTTGATTATAATGTCAGACGAATATGAGAGAAATAATAATGATAATGAAAAGAAAAAAAAACCAATCTCAATACCATCAATGCCACCTCCTTCTGTAGCCCCACTAACACCTCCCCCATCAATGCCACCCCCCTCGACTCCACCCCCTATGACAACCCCTCCCCCACACCCTCCTTCCTCCCCTGTTTTTGAAACAACCCCTCCCCCGCTTATTGAATCACCTCCATCGACCTCTATAGGACCTTCAGAAGAAGATTATAATTCGGTTGTAATGCAACTCCAGGTAAAAGATTCTAGTTTACTTCAACTACAATCTCAAATTAATGATTTAAATTCTCAAAGTTCATTACTAGGTGCTCAACTTCGAGAGAAAGAAAATCAAGTAACTCGATTAACAAATCAATTACAGTCTCTTCAAACTTCAACTGAAGCTTATCAACAACAAGTACAACAATTAACTGATGAAAACGCTCAATTACAAGCGCATATTCCGGGATTACAACAACAAGTTCAAGAATTACAACAGCACAATTCAATGCTACAACAACAAATTGGGCCATTACAAGTTCAAATTACTAAATTACAAGAAGAAGTGGTATATAAAGAAAAACGTATTGAAGAATTAAAAGAACCTAAAGCAGTAATGCCTTCCAGTTTGGCACAAGGTATCACAAATCAAACAACCAGTTATAGTACCAGTCCATCTTTAACACCCTCAACAACATCAACTACCACACCATCAACTCAAACAGGAACAGGAAGAAGAATATGTCCCAATTGTGGTGCATCTGGGTTTGCAGTAAAAGAAGTTGAAGATAAAACACGCATACTTAGTTATATCCCAAAACCTATCTATGCAAAAAAATTAGTGTGTACAAAATGTGGATTTGAATTTTAAAATAATTATATTTTCCTTATAACCACTTAAAAGTCTTTTTCATTATTATTCCAATTATTTTAGTGAGTGGTTTAATTAACTATTTTTTTTATCCTTATTTTTTAATTAAGTTCAATAAAAGATTTCATAAAAATAAATTTTTAAAAAACCTAATAACTTAAAATAAGATGTGGAAAATTATATATATAATAATTTTGATTAATATTCTAAACTCTTTTTGGTAAAAAAAAAAGGTTATTTTTAGTATCATATGTCAGAATTAAGAGAGGAAATATTAGGAACTGGCATTAATAAAAAAAGAATTATTGGAATTGCATTAGTAGCAATAATTTTAATTTCTATGTTTGCTTTCTCAGTTACATTTTTTAGTTTTCTCTTTGGCTCTCAAAGACCATATCCCAGTAGAGAAAAAGCTGAGACTGAATATGAAGATGCATTATTAATAAAAGCTCCTTTTCCATTTGACGCGGACTGGTTACAAAATTTATTAAATCAATTTAATCTTAGTGATTTAGCTGACTTAAATATAGATAATCAAACTTTGATAAATATGTTATCAGACCTGCTTGATGGAGAGATAGGTGATCTAGATTTAGGGAATTTTTCTATGGGATCAATTCTCCCCTTATTAGCATTACTTGGTCTAGCAGGAGCTGGAGATATAGAAATATTTAGAGTATATAACTATGCTTCCTTAAATAACATGAGAGATGTTTTATGGAAATTTGAATGTTTTGATGAATATACTGGAGATGGATGGCATTCTACTGCAAGTACTGATATATATGACTTTTATGGTTATGGTGATTATTATTCAATTTACGCTCCAGATCCAGAACTCTTAAAAATAAAAAAGCCTGTCCCTACTCCTGAAATTGGAATTAATTCAATGGTTATACCAACACTTTTTCCTAATCCATATGTAATGGAAGGAAGTGTAAATGCTCCAAATTTGAATCCAGCATCTACGACTCTCTATAAAACTGAATATAATTGTACTATACTAGATCTTTCCTTTAATTCAAATGATGGTGTAAATATGACATACGAGATGTTTGGTTTACACTTACCTACAGATCAAGAAATTAATAGTAATGCTGTTGAAGCTGCGTATACACCATCATATATAAAAGATAAATATTTGCAATTACCTCCAACAATTGATATTTATAAAAGCAATAATCCTTACTTTAATACTCATTTCAACAATTTAGATGCTATTATAAATCCCAGTGATAACACTTTTACTGTAGCAAATAAGATCAAGAATTATCTTAATACAAACTTTGACATTCCGAGGAGTATAGATGACTATAATCCTGCTCCAGAAGGAGTGGATACTGTTGAATGGTTCTGCCAAACAAGGATAGGAGTATATTCTGATTTTGCTTCTGCTTTTTGCGCTTTTTCACGAGCTTTTGGAGTAGCGAGTAGATTTGTTGATGGTTTTAATAGTATACAGATTGAAGAGTTTTATGATAATGATGAAGGACAAGACACTTTTGTGATAAAGTACGAAAATCTTTATAATTGGGCAGAAATTTATGTTCCAATGGACGTCTCAGGCACAGGACAATGGATTCAATTTGATATAGAACCAATTACGATATTGGGAGGAGATTATAGTATTACAGTTGATTCAGATAAAACAACTATATCTTCTAGACCAGATACTGCAACTATTACAGCAACTATAAGTTCGCTCACAGATCCAGTAGATGGATTGACAGTAACCTTTACAGATGTAACAACAGGGCAAGATTTGGGGCAAGATATTACAGATATTAATGGGGAAGCGTCGATCCTTTTTGATATCGATAATTTACACGTAGTAGGACCCCATATAATCGAGGCAAAATATGATGATAGAAATTATAATCACACAATTATTGAAATATTAGGAGATATATCAGTTCTTCTTACAACTGTTAATCCCGGAGAAATAAATATTTCTGATTCTCAACTTGATTCTACAAATATCCAAGGATATGTTTATGACCCAATAAATGGAGAAAGAGTCAAAGATGCTGAAGTTAACATCATTTTATTTCATAAAGGAACTAATAATGAGGAGGTGAATGCATTTAACCCATCCTCGATAACAACTGATGAAAACGGCGATTTCAACGAATTTTTAGATTTAAATCCAACAGTTCCAGCAGGACAATATGAAATTAGAGCTGATTTTAATGGAACTTGGATTTTATATGGTTTTCCATACCCCATTTTTTCAATTTCTAACTCAAGTAACAGGATGGAACTCAATATTACGAAATCTTTAGACGTATTATTTTATATTGACGGTATACCAACAGATAATCCTACTAGCCCCCTTGTTTCTCGCACTCAAACTCTTACACTTACTGCTAGGATGGTTTCAGTAGTACATGGCCCCATATCTAATAAAAGTGTATATTTTTATGATTATTCTCGAGGCGACGTTTTAATTGGTTCTAATCTATCAGATATAAATGGATATGCCTCCGTCAATTATTTTGTTGGAGATTATTGTGTAGCAGGGCCGAATTTATTATATGCTCGAATTGGTTTACAAGAAAATTATTCCTATTTTGTTTTGAATGAGGTCCCTACTATAAATATTATTTCTGGACCAACCCCGCGAGTCATAAACCGTACGGGAGAAGGAGCAACACAATTTAACATTGTAGGAGAAATTTACGATAGTACTAATAATTCATTACCGATAAGTTATTCTGAGATTACTCTAACTTTATTAAAAGGTGGGGTAAATTATTCGTCCTACTTAGCTCCAAGTGAGGGTTATCCATATCAAACAGATTCAGCTGGAAATTTTGATCTAACTTTTGGAGTTGCTTCTAATACTCCACCTGGAAATTATACCTTAAGACTAGATTTTAATGGTACAATAAATTTATTATCCTATCCTTATCCCTATCATTTTAACTTACCAAGTTTAACCACATCTACCTATTTTTCTAATGATCTTAAAATAGAAGC
>JABXKB010000059.1 GCA_013375485.1 Promethearchaeota archaeon
TATTAAAAAAAATCAGATAGTTTATGCTGCTTTATCTTCGGATTATTAGTCAAACTTTCTACATATTCTTCTATTAATTCCATTCTTTGTTTTGTATAATTATCCAAATTAAATTCATTACATAAATCTAACGCACGAGGTATATACTTTTCAATTCCTCCACGATTAACTGTTAAAATAACTCGATTTCCACATTTAGGACATTTCCCACTGCTTGATATTGGAGGGCGTCTAAATTTTTCATTACATTTGACACATCGAAATCCTTGAACCGAAAATTTTCTTAAATTCCCAAGTATATCTGGATTAAAATGGGTAGTTAATATTTTTTCTGCTACGTTCTTTGCTTTTACAGCTTTTATAATTTTAGCAAGATGCAATTGAGCACTAATTTTGTCATCCATAGTTTCATATAATTTATAAGCAGAAACTAATGGGCCCTCATTAATATCCTCAGTTGGAATATTATATCCAATGTTTTCATATTGATCAGATGTCCCTAAATGACTTTTAACCAGGTTCATCATATTTTCAATTTCAGAAGGTGCGCAATATTGTTCTGTTGCTTCATAAAACTCTAATGGATATTTCCATAGAGTATCTATATTATGTGCTTCAATATCTATCTCATTAGGGTCAATTTTCGTACCAATTACTAAAGTTGCATCCATTCTACCCCCTATTTTACTTGGAAGATAATGTCTTGAAAAATTTAATAATGGATCTAAGAGTAGCATAACTCCATCTTCATCACCATCGCAGTTTCTTCTCTTTGCAGCATGCCAATAAGGATGGGCATAGATGGCCTGAGCAGGGGTAAATCCAATTATTCTTCCTATTATCCCAGCACTAGTATGAGGTGCTAAACCCACAGCTAAATGTCCTATTAAATTATCTCTAACTGATACATTATAAAAAGGTTCCATATGGTAGAATAGTTCTAATTCTTCGTCGAGAAAATTAGCGACTTTAATAAAATATTCCGCACAATCTTCAGAAATAATGATATCTTGAACTTTCAATTCTAAAATTTGATTATTATTTTTGAGAGGTTTTCCATTAATATCCTTCTCATATCCCAAACCCCTTAATACTTCTATTGATGTGTCAATTTCCTTTGGTTTAAAATGTGTTAATGGTATATCAGTAGCATCATATCTTATTTCTGCAGTTTTATAAACTAAAACATCATTTTTTGCTCTTAAAATACCTTTTTCAATAGGTTCTGGAACTTTATATTCATTAGTTAAGCCAATAATTCCTTTTAATTTCTTAGGTAATTGTATATTAAGATTTTCTATAACTTGATCAATATATTCTTTTATATTGAATTTTGCTTCACTAGAAGTTTTCAGAGGATTGTTACATTTTGAGCAATTGGTTTCGAACGTAGGGTATAATATTTTGCATCTCGAACAAATTTTTTGAAGTTCAGTATGAATTCCACAGTTATGACAAATATTAAAAATACTTGATTTTCCACAGTTCAAACATTTTTTTCTGCAAACATCAATTCTTATTTTACCAATTTCTACAACATTTTCTTTGTTTCCAATATTAAAAGTCTTCCCTTTTTTGGATCCCGTTTCAATTTCATTTTTTTTTCTGGTATAATATCCCATTGCTTTTTCCAATAATCTTGAACTCCCAACAACATCACTTAAAGGAAAAAGTGCATGAATTCCTTTCATACTTTTTCTTTCGGATTTTTCTGGGCGTCCCATTCTTGATCCCATAAAATAAGGGGCTTTATTTTTAATTTTAAGTAATGAAACCTTATAAAAATAAGTAAAAACATTATCATCATTTTCTATTTCTATAGATTTTTTATCTTCTAAATTGAAAATAGTTTTATATATAAAATTCATACTTTTATTAAAAAAAATTTTATTTTCTTTTGTTTTATGAGGTATAAATGCTTTTTCAAGAATTTTTTTAATTGATTCCTCATAATTCAAAATGATTTCTTGTTCTGATTCAGAAAAATTCTTTATAAATGCTTTTCGTAATAAATCTAACTCATCTACGGTCAAGTTTCCCCAGAAATCTAAATAAAAAGGGTGTAAAGGAATATCATATTTTTTTGAAATTTGGACAGCTTCTTGTGCTGTAGGAATATTTTTAAAAGGATTCTTAATTAAGTTTACAAGCCTCTCATCAATATTATCTACATTTTTAATAGATTTCTCCAATTCTAATGACCACCATTCTTCTACGTATCCAGAAGGTATTAATATGTGGTTGTTTTCAGTAAATTCTCCATAACCAAATAGCAAGTCTCCTAAGAATAATATTTCATCGATTTCTTGAAAAAATTGTTTAGCCTTTTTAATACTTGAAACTTTTATTACATTACCATTTTTCAGTTTTACAATTGGAGTAGCAATACCATCTACCGGACATACACTAGTACTTTTTCCTGGGCGTTCAATTCTCAACTGCGTTCCAATAGCTACAAATTCATCTAAAATCGTCATTGTAGCAGGATGCATTCCTCCTGCAGCTAATCCTGTATTCCTAGATCGACCATATCTTATTCTATGACCTCCAATTTTTGATGGATGACTGAAAACGGGACGTCCGGCTATAATATCTGCAACATATTTAGAGTTCGGAGAGATCTTTATTTCATTTCGTTCCTCAACATGGTTTTTTTTCTCTTTCTTTTCTTGGTTTTGAGCAATTTTCTTTAAATCTGCTAGCCAATCCCAACCTTCTAATTTTATCGCCTTAGCTATTTTAAGTAATTTTGGTGCTTTAAGAAGAATGCCATCATTTAATACTAAACAGGCACCACCTCGTATTTTATTCGTTTCAATCCTAGGCAAATCTCTAAAAGCAGAAACTTCCTCATCTTCAGTTGCATCACCATTTATTTCCACAGGTAGTCGACTAACAGCATATCGAATTTCTTTATTAGATGAAGGATATTGTAAATGTACTCTTCTATCATATAATTGTACTTCTTCAACGTATCTGCCAATTTCCGCTTCGGATGCTTCATATTTAGGAAGATTTGATTTCATTCTTACATAGTCTGCAATTAATACACATAAAGCCGTAGTTGTACCTCCTGCAGCCCTAATGGGACCAGCAAAATATAAAGATAGGTATTTTTTACCAAAAGTATCTTCTCGGATTAAAATCTTAGAAATACCTTCGAGTGGGGCACTCACAACTCCCATGGTTTTTATAGCTAAACCTACTCTAATAGCTCTATCCACGCGATCCTCTAAGGATTCAATATTACCAATTTTTTTATCTAATATATCAGCCACTACTTTAAAAACAAGCTCATCTTCTGTTAATCCTTTTGTTTTTAATTCTCTTATTACTTCAGCGACACCTTTTGGACCTACTAACTTCTCTACCCGTCCAGCTAAATCTTTGGCTTGAGGGGATTCTACTTCTAATTCAGGATCCAATCCTTTTTGACGCGCTTGTTCTGCAATTGAATAACATTTGTCAACTTGTTCTTGAATCTGATTAAAATATAATTCCATCGTTCTGCTCATGTCTGGCATAGATTTCCCTACCTTTAAAATTTTGAAAAATTATATTAATGATGTTTTGAGTTAATATTCTTATTTTCTGATTAAAATTAAACTCAATTATTAATCAGCTATTTTATTAATAAATTTAGAGAGAATGCAAAATTTCTACAGTGTCTTCTTATAAAAAGAAAAATGTTTTTTCTTTAATAATAAATGATTTAATTTTATTTTTCAATACTTATTATAATTGCATTTCAGATAGTGGAATATTGAAAACCGATAATTTAAATGAAAAGACAATTCTTATCCAAGAATTGCTCAATTCAGGTATAAATGTAACCCCTTCAATTTTGGATTTTCTTCTTAATTTAGATGACCCTTTAAAAATAATTAAATCAATTATTAAAGATATTAGTTTTCTTCCTAATTTCAATAGCCATCTTACATTGGATGTTTTACAAAAAATATCAAATGAGGAATTACAAAAAGAATTACAAAAAGTGCTAATAAAAGAGATAAATTCAAAAGCCATTCAAAAGAAAAAAGTAAAAGAAGATGAAAATTCTGAGTTAACAAGTTCGTTGAATATAATAGTACCTAAAAATTTAAAATCAAAAAGTCTTAATAGTTCCTTAGATGATGTTCAACTTGAAAAACAATTAGTGCCTCAAGAGGATTTTTTAATTTTAAATAAATTTAAAGAAGAAACGCCTAAAGTGGCAATGAAAAGCAATTCTGGAGTGAACCCTTTTGAAAGATCAAAATCAACATTAAGATTTAAACCAATAGCAAAGGAGTTTAATTCTAATTTTAAGATTTTAAAAGATCCAACAGGTAAACTATATACAAATGGAGATTATGAAAATTTTTATAATCTAACTCTTGATAAATTTAACAGTCTTCGAAAATTAATAAGAAAAAGACCAGAAGTTCTTTCTGCGAATAATATCAATAATATTTTAAGATTAACTAATAAAGTAGAGGTATCTGTAATTGGAATGGTTAATGAAGTTCGTAAGACTAAAAACCAAAATTTCTTCTTAATATTAGAAGATCTTACTGGCTCTATTAATATTATTGTCCGTAAAGATTCAGAAAATCAAGAAAACGTAAAGTTAACTAATAGAATTATTAATGATCAGATGATTTATGTTGAAGGAACTTATAATCCAGGTGAAAAGGGGAAAGGTGGAGTAATCTACTGCAATTATATCTCTAAAATTGATATTCCAAAAGATAATGAACCAAATAAGTCCACTGATCCTTTATCTATTGTTTTAATTTCAGATACTCACATTGGTAGCAAAGAATTCGAAGAAAAATTATGGAATCGATTCATAAATTTCCTGAATGGGAAAATTGGAAACAAACATCAAAGAGACCGAGCTAGTAGAATTAAATATATTATAATCAATGGTGATTTAGTCGATGGAATTGGGGTTTATCCTACACAAAAGGAAGATCTTATTATATCTGATATATATAAGCAATTTGAAGAAGCAGCAAAAGTTCTTTCAAGAATTCCAGATCATATCCAAATATTTTACAGTTCGGGAAATCATGAGCCTGTAAGAAATGCAATTCCAAGACCGTCGGTCCCAAAGAAATATTCCTTAGAGCTTATAAACCAAGGAGTTATTTGCGTAGGTAATCCTTCCCTTATTCAAACACACAATGTTAATACGTTAGTTTTTCATGGTGATAGTTTGATTGATCTAAATATGTTGATACCAGGCTTAGAAAATAATAAACCAGTAGAAACCATGAAAGAATTACTAATATGTCGACACTTAGCTCCAATTTATGGGAAAAAAACACAAATAGCCCCAACAGATAAAGATTGGCTTGTAATAGATAAAATCCCCGATATTTTTCATACAGGACATATACACATTAATGATATGGGATCATATAGTAATATTTTATTAACCAATTCAGGCTGTTTCCAAAGCCAAACAGAATTTATGAACTCCTTAGGTATAAAACCTACTCCTGGTATTTTATCTATTGTTGATTTAGATACTCTGAAAGGAACACAATTAGATTTAAAAAGTAGTGTTTAATTATTCTTCTTAATTATTCATGTGAACAATATGAAAAGTATGAATTTTGCAATTCCTCGTAATGATAACTCAGAAACATTACTCTATATTTGGAAAATAATTGATCTCCCTACTATCTCACAAAATGATTTAATATATAAAATTTCATTTGAATTATTCCTTTTTTCTCCCAATGAAGCAAATAGATTCATTGAATATTGCATTAAAAATAAACTCCTTGACAAAGATAACAATCAATCTCTTAAATTATCAAAAACTCTAAACCAACACCTAAAAAATTGGCAAAAGAAAAGAAAAAATGCAGTTTTACAAAAAATCATTTCTACTAAAGAAATTACTCAACTAAAAAATGATATTGATAATAAAAATATTACTAATTTCAATGTTTTAATTAATGTTTTCACCGATAAAGGAACCTTGAATAGATCTGTATCCATATCTAACACAGCATTTGAATTATTAGAATATGATAGAACTAAAGGTACTCTTAAATCAAAAGTAAAAGGATCCAAAGAAGAATCTTACATAATAGAAATAAATACGAATGACAAAATTTTACGACATAATTGCCATGATTTTGAGACAAGAAGAGCAGATAACAAGAAATTTTGCAAACATCTAACAAAATTATTTTTATTATTAAAAAACAAGAATGAAAATATTGCAGAATTCTTTCTTAACAATATAGCGGAAAATATAGATAATTGGGATTTTTCTGCTTAAACTAACTTCTTAAATATATTATTTTTTAATTTAACTTTGTCTGATTGGATAAAAACTGGTTTGTGGTTCAAGATACCCTGAATTTTATCAATTTCCAATAAGCATTTTTCAATGAGCTCAATTTCAATATCCAATTTAATTATCTTAGTTCTTCCGTAATGACCCATAGATTTAACCTCAGCTGAGATTATTCCTGCTAATGATAATTCATTGATATAATCACTTATCCTTCTTTTAGTTAGTTTTCTAACACCAGGTATTAATCCTCTTATTTCTGAATAGACATCATAAATGTCACCAGAAATAATAATATGTTCAGGACTAAACTTTGAAATTAAGTAAATTGATGTTAAAACCAATTGTGCTTGAAGAGGCATACCTTTTATATATTCTATAATATGATCATTTTCTAAATCTTCTTGGGCGTTCTCTACATGTTTAGCCGTTACTATTTTATTTTGAGCTCTTTCAGCTAATTCACCAGCCTTTCTTAACAATTGCAGTGCTTTTCGAGCATCACCATGTTCCTTTGCTGCGAGAGCTGCGCATAATGGAATAACCCCCTCCTTTAAAACATCTTCTTGATAAGCTATCTTAGCTCTTTCAGTTAAGATGTCTCTCAGCTCACTGGCATCATATGATGGAAAAACAATATGTTCTTCACCTAGACTTGATAATATTCTCGGATCTAAGTTCTGTCTAAACTTTAATTTATTCGAAATTCCTATTATACTAGTTTTGCAGTTATCCAAATTCTCATTTAGTCTAGTTAAATCATATAAGATTTCATTTCCGCCTTTCTTACCTACTACAATATCTATCTCATCTAATACCAAAAAACAAATTGAATTCCCGACTCTTGAGTCCAATAATCCAAGTAATTTTTTAAATATTATATCTTTAGGTAAGCCTGTGGGTGGAATCTTCTCACTTCTCGATATTGTGTTATAAATATGAGCTAAAATACGATAAGGAGTTGATACAATGTTACAGTTAATATATATCCACCATGGTTTAATCTCTGAATTTTGTTGAGCTAATTTCTGACTCACATATCTTATAGTTGCTGTTTTCCCTGTGCCTGTCATTCCATAACATAGAAAACTTGGGGGTGTGTCGCCTAATAAAGCGCATGCTGTTTTTTCGGCAATATTCTTTATCTGAAAATCACGATGGGGTAGATCTTCAGGAATATATGATGATTCTAAAGCGTCTCTATTGTTAAAAATTCTTGGTCCATTAAGATAGTTTTTATAAAATTTATCGATATTAAATTGATAATTATTATTTTGATTCTTCAACAATTATAACACCTTTACTTCATTTTTATAGTAGAAATGTTTACACTCGAAATTTTCGAATATATACTATATTTCAATTGCATATTTAAAATTAATTATTAATCTGAAAAATGTTAAAGCTTTAATAGATAATTTTGAGTAATCTTTTCAATAATATATATTATTATTGTCGGGATTTTAAAAGAATATTATTTATGAAGCAATATTTATTAAGTTCCTATTAATAAATTGATTATTTTATTAAAAAAAGTTTAATTTAACTAAATATTTGTTTAGTTATTCTTATTTCTTAATTTAAGGGAATTTATAACATTGGCATCCGATAATAAATTAGAAAATATAGAAAGAAACGACAAAAAGATTGCTGTTATCTTAGCAATAACTTTCACTTTTTTAATTTTAACTAGCTTTTTCCTGATAGCATTTGTATTTAAATGGGCAGATTGGATTGCTGTATTAATATTTAGTCTTTTATTAATTGTTCCAGCATACATATCAAATGCCTCGATGGTTATTACTGGTGGAGGTAAACCCATTGATGGCGGAAGAAATTTCCGAGATGGTAGGAGAATTTTAGGAGATCATAAAACCTGGAATGGATTAAAAGGTCCTCTATACATTGGAATTCCAATCTCATTTCTTATTTTTCTTCTTTTTAACATTATTTGGGTGCCAATAAAAGATCTAATAATCAATGCTGCTACTCAAGGACAATACATCCTTTATGATAATATTGAAATTTTTGAATATTATTTCATAGGTGGAGAATTTCCAATCAATTTTCTAGTTTTAATAATACGAATCATATTAGCATCATATGGGGCTGTTGTAGGGGATTTAATTGGTTCTTTTCTTAAAAGGAGATTCGATATTAAAAGCGGAGCACCTTTTTGGATTGTAGATCAGTTAGATTTCGCCTTAATGGCCTTATTATTTATTTCAATCCCAGGATTTATTTTACCAAATCTCTTCATACTTCCTGATGTTTTTCTTATTATTTTTCTGATAATTTTAACACCAGCAGTTAGTGTTATCGCGAACACAGTAGCTTATATTATAGGTTTAAAAGATGTTCCTTGGTAGAAGAGTAATCCTTTTATATTATTTCTTGAATTTGCATGTAATTTTCAAAGGGGTAGCGTTATTTTCAAAAACAACGTAGTTTTCAAATATAGAATTTACTGCTCTAATATAATCTCCATTGCGACCGATTGCAATACCTCTTTCTTTAAAAAAGAGAAAATAAACAGATATTTCTCTCCTACCAGATAAATTGTCAACCTCTATTTTTATATCATCAATAATTAAATCTGGAAAGAAACTAAATAAAAGGTTGATAAGAATTTTCTCTATTCCTATAATTATAATCTTTCTTTTCCTAATTTGCCTTCTCATAGCGCTTAAATGCATATGAGCGCTAAGGTAATACTTTTTTTTAACGAAAAAGAAGATATATTGGTTAATTACCACAATAAATTCTGGATATATTCCTTCTGTTTTTTGCGCGAAATATTCACGTAATTTCAGTTCGAAATTTGAATATTTTCTAATAAACGATACCATTTGATAGAAAATTAGATCAGTTAAAATCGTATAGAACATACTTTAATTTTTTCTATTATCAATTTAAAGTACTAGGAAATTTATATAATTACAAAAATATTTTATAACGAAACTATCTAAGGAGAATAAATTTTCCTAGAATTGTTAACAAAATATGAAGAAAGTCGGATATAGATTTTTAGATCACACTGCTGATGTTTCAGTCGAAAGTCGAGGCAGAAGTTTAGAAGAAGCTTTTGAACAAACAGCATATAGCTTAATAGAAACAATTACTCCAAACTTAAAACTAATTTCCCCCATAACTGAAAAAATCATTAAAATTGAAGCTGAAGACAAAGAAGCATTATTATTTGATTTCTTATCTGAATTCCTCTATTTATTTGATGTAGAGCAATTAGTCTTTAATGATATTAAAATTGAAACAATCAAAAAAGATCAAGAAAAGTATCAAATAAGGGCTATTGTTAGAGGAGAAAAGTTCGATAAAAATAAACATGAAATAGGATGTGAAGTAAAGGCTATAACTTATTCATTTATGGAAATAGAAGAAAAAAAAAATAGTGTTAAAATTAACATTGTTTTCGATATCTAAAAGTAGGAATTAAATCAGCTATTTACCTTAAGAATTTTAATTCATAAAATGTTAATAAAATGAAAATATAATAATAGATAATTTAACCTTTCACTACACCAATTGGAATTAGTCTTACCACCTTTTCAACGATTTCAAGATCATGACTAACTTGAACAACCTGATCTATGTCCTTATAAGCACCAGGTGCCTCTTCAGCGATAACTTTCATTGAAGCAGCTATAATCATGATACCTTGTTTGCTTAAATCGTTTTTGACACGTTCTCCCCAGTATTTCTTTGTTGCTTTCGATCTTGACATTACCCTACCAGAACCGTGAGCTGTCGAACCGAATGAAAGATTCATAGCATTTTCTTTACCCACGCATAGATACGAAGCAGAACCCATCGTTCCGGGGATTAATACGGGTTGTCCTATTGTATTATAATCATTTGGTAAATCAGGGTGCCCCGGGGGAAAAGCTCTTGTAGCCCCCTTTCTATGTATATTTAATTTCATTTTTTTACCATTTACTTCATGTTCTTCTATTTTTAAAATATTGTGACAAACGCCGTAAATTAAATGCATATCTAGATCATCAATATCCCTTTTAAATGTATTCTGAAAGGATTCTCTTAACCAATGAGTGATAAGTTGACGATTCGTGAATCCAAAATTTGCTGCACAAGCCATTTGCTTCAAATAATTCTGTGCTTCGGGTTTATCAGCTGGAACAGATGCTAACTCTCTATCAGGAACCTTAACATCGTATTTTTTCATTGCCTGTTCTATGTTACGTAGTGAATCTGTACACACTTGATGTCCGAGGGCTCTGCTCCCTGTGTGTACCATAACAGTCACCTGATTCTTTTCATTTATGCCTAGAGTATTAGCAATAGTTGCATTATAAATTTTATCAACTTTTTGAATTTCTAAAAAATGATTTCCACTTCCCAATGAGCCAAGTTGTTTAATAGCACGCTGTTTTGCTTTTTGCGAAACCAAATTTGCATCCGCATCCTTCAAACGTCCATTTTCCTCTAGATGTTTAAGGTCTTCTTCAATAGCATAATTATTCTCTAATGCCCAATTCACCCCATTATTTAGAACCTTATCTAAATCTGAATAGCTTATGTTTAGTTTCCCTTTTGAACCTAAACCCGAGGGGATATTATTAAAGATAGTATTTAAGAGATTTGGTAATACACCCTTAATTTCTTTAAGATATAAATTTGTTCTTAGTAGTCTTACACCACAATTAATATCATAACCTACACCCCCTGGTGAAATCATTCCATTTTCTGCATCTGTCCCAGCAACACCCCCAATACAAAATCCATATCCTTGGTGAGCGTCCGAAAGAGCAATAGCATGTTTCTGTATCCCAGGTAAGCACGCAACATTACAAATTTGGTCTAAGGTTCTATCTTGCTTTATTTTCTCTAAAATATACTCATTAGCATAGATTTTAACAGGAACCCTCATCTCAAATTTTTCAATGTTTCCTTTAATCCTTGCCATTAAGGTCTTTGGAGGAATTTCGTAGATATTGTCATCAATTTTATTAACATTCATCTTAACTTTATAAGTAAAACAGTTTTCAAAAATATTTTCATTTAATCTTATAATATTACAAGAATTAAAGGAATTAATAAAAATAGTAAAATATAATGAAGATAAATCTCTATTTTATTTCTATAAATGAAAGTAAGCCTAAATCATCTAAGGCTCCAATTATCCGCTGAATCTCTGTTTCTGGTCGACCAGATTCTTCAGCGATCTCAGAAATTGTATGAAATCCGTCCGCTAAGTGGGCGATTTTAAACTCTTTCTTTTCTAAAAAACCTTGCGTAATGACTTGCTTTGGTAACCTTTTGGAGGTCCACTCCGGTTTCTGATCCCTTACAACACGCAAATCATCTTCTGACAAAACTAATCCCTTCTTTGTAATCTGTTTCTGCGATTTTTGAAAATCTTTCTTGAATATCTTTAAAATTGGAAGTTTCAACTGGATCTCTGCAAGTCTACCATTCCTTAGAACTTCATCGATAACTTGGTCAAAATCACGAAAGATACGAACATCTCCGGACCAATTTTCAAGTTTATCTCCAAACTCACTAACAAATTTATCTATAATATCCGTTAACGCCCTATGAGTAATCTTTGCATCATCATTCTTATCTGCTGCGGCCGTTATCAGAACACCCTCTTTAAAGACTAATAATAAATAGAAAATCTGCATGTCAATTACTTTGAGCTCTCCACTGCCTTTTGAGAATTCAACAGAAAAGTCTTTAAGTGCTGTGAGAAAGCCGCTAACTAAATCCTGATTAAATTCTATACTCCCATACTTCCGGTGGATTAAACAAATACCCGTATGTTGGTGAATAAGATATACATTATGTAACAAGATTAAGATCTCATATATTTTTTTAACATTATGTTCTTTGTTTTATATTTAATAAATTATGAGAATTTAAATTTCTTCTTTGAGAATATCTATAATTATATGGTAAAATTGTTAAAACAAATTTTGTTGATATTTTAATAAATATAATATTTTATCATCAAATTATAAATGGGATTGGAATAATTTTGAAGTTTTTATAATAATACACTTCAAATAATGTTTCTAATTTTAGTCTATCTCTTTTTTATTATTAAAAAGGATTTATTTAGAAGTGGTATTTTATAGTCAAATTTCTTGTCATATATTTGGAAATATCACATCATATGGGTATAATTGTCTAGCTTTATAAATTACCTTTTGAGCTGCTTCTTTGTTCTTCATACTGAGCAATATTCCTGCTTGTTCTTTATATAGCTCGAATAATGAAGATTTTTCTGTATTCGGATTGATCATGTTTTCAATAACTCTCAGTGCATCTTTATACTTTTTCATGTAATATGCTAAATATCTTGCCTTTTGAATACGAAATTGTGTCATATTGGGATCTAGTTTAATAGCTACACCTAAGGTTTCTAAAGCTTTTTCATACTGGTTCAAGAAACAATAAACTGATGCTAAGTGTGAATAGTATTCTGCAACAGTTGGTTCGATTTCAATAGCCTTATTTATTGCTTTTATAGCTTTTTCAAATTTATTCGTCCAAATTAAAATAAATGCAAAATCAGAATAATAATTTGCCGCTTTTGGATCCATTTCAATAGCTTTCTTAATTGTTCCCAATGCTTCTTTATATTTGCCTTTAAATTGTAAAATTTGTGTTTTAATAGCATAATTTAAAGAATTTTTTATATCTAAGTTTATTGCTTTATTAATATTTTCTAAAGCATTTTTCACCATTTCCCTATGTTTGTAAGGTGGAAGTTCTTTATCAGCCTTTTTAAGATAAATTATTGCTTTTTTTTGTAAATAATCTAATCGTTCAAAAATATAGATATCGGAAGTTAAGATTAGAGAAGGAATTTCTTTGAGATTATGGCAATTTACCAAATATTTTTTCTTAAACTCTTTTAAGAGATTTATTAAATAATTTCTTATTAAGTTGTAAAGAGGGATTTCCAGATCTTCGTGAAAAAGATTGTGTTTATTAATTAATTCAAATAGCACTTCTTCACATAAATCGTTTATAACAATTTCTTTAAAATTATTAGAATTTATAATTCCTAAATAATAATGATCTCTTAGCATAGATTGAATAATTCCTTTAAATATAATTCCATATTCATCTGTAGATCTAAAGTATACACAAAAATCTTCATTTAATGATTTTAATTCATAAAATGTTATATAACAAGCTTCTTTCACAACCACATTGTGTAGGAACCATTTTAGTTCAGTTTTTGTTAATTTATTCTTTCCATATTTTCTAATGAAATCATCCAAAGAAATTGATATATTTAGGGTGTCATTAAAAAATTTCACATGGTTTAAAGCTAAATACAAAATTGATATATTTAATTTATCTTCGGAAAACGACTTCAATTTTTCAGTGGTTAATTCATTTTTTAGTTTGAGAAACTCAATCACAATATTTATATTTTTTATATCAAAAAGATTTAAGAATTGAGTAATTTGATAAATATTTTTGGAAAATGCTTTTTGTTCTAAATTTAAGATAGTTTTAATGTCTAACCTATAAGATTTAAGTCTTTTTAATAACTCTTTCATACCTAAACTAGTGATTGAATAAATGCTATTCTGTTGGTCACGCGAGACGTTGATAAGATTCTTACTTTTTAATTTTTTAGCCCATTTATGGAATGTATTTTTATTCATTCTATTTGTGATACCTTTTTCAGAACTGTTTATGAATTCTTCACGTCTCATTGGACCATAAACTCCTAAAACAAAAAGAATGATATCTTCATACTGTTTAATTTCCCAAATTTGAATAGGAATTTTATCAGGAATGTTATTCATTTTTGCCACAATAGTGAAACTTATTTTTACTAATATAAAATTAACTAATTAGGACAAGTATTAGGACAAAAGACATAAATTCTTAAAAATTAAATTAATCTTTAAAAGATAATTAACTAATTTCGAGATAGAAATATCAAACAAACAATGCTTCATAATTTAAAAAAATTAGTTTTATTTGTTGTATTTAAAAAGTTAGTGATGAAATTTTGGTTAACCCGGTAAAAAGAATTAAATTTTTATGTCCTCGATGTAAAAGTGAAGATATCTTAGAATTTGATGATTTTATTTCATGTAATAAATGTGATTTAGATTTTGACAAAGAATTTCTTGGAGTAATTGATAATGAAAATATTTTATCAAGACAAGAGTTAAAAGGCATTATCGATGCGTTTTATGATAAAAAGAGGTAAACCTTCAAATATCAAAGTCATATAATAGAAAAATTCCTTCCACAGAATGATTTAATTCAATTCTTTCTTTAAGAAGTATTGAGACACATAATTTCTAATTTTCTTCATTTAATAACAATTTTCAAACAAAAATCAATAAAATCTATAACTAATATTCAAAAAGATTCATAAGAACCATTTAAAATAATAAATATTAAAAAAGTTGATATCAAGTATTGCATTAAAAAGAATTACTAATTCCAAAAAAATGAGAACAATGAATTACTTTATTTTTCTAGTAACTGTACCAAATATTGAAGAAGGTCAAAAAATAGCTAAGATTTTAGTAGAAACTAAACTCGCTGCATGCGTAAATATTATTCAAAATATTATATCCATCTATAGATGGAAAGGAAAAATAGAGGAAGATAATGAACATCTATTACTAATCAAAACCACAGAAGAAAATAGCAATAAAATTATTCAAAAAGTAAAAGAAATTCATTCCTACACAGAACCAGAGTGCATAGGTTTGAAGATTGAAAAAGGTTCTGAAACATATTTAAAATGGATTAAAGAAGTGGTTGAATAGAAAAGAATTGAATATTATTAAATTATGGTAAATAATATTTTTCAAATCGATTGGATCTTTGTTGATACAATTATAATAATTTTATTAATTTTGCTCTTAGTTGGTGTTAAGATTTTCAAATCAACCCACCGATGGCGATCATCTTTTTCTAATATAACTTTAGACACATTCTTCGTTTCATATGTCCAAAAATTTGTTGGAAATAAATTTGTTCTTACTAAGAAAATAGCCTTGACCAGAGATTCTTCTTTGAAAGAAAAATGTAATAAAAATCCACTAATTTTAATCTTGAGAACACATTATAGGAGAAAATTTGTAAGAATTTTAACTGAGGGTTTAGGGAGTAATGGTTTTAACATTGTTTTAACAAAAATTAAAATCAAGCATTATCAAAATTCCATTAAATTTGAAAATATTGTAATTCGTGAGCTAAAATCTATTATTTCTACATTAATTAACTGGTATAAAGAAAAAGGACTCATTTTAAATCAAAATTACATATTACTAAGTCATTCAGGATCATCTTTTTCCTATAAAGCGATTTTAAATGATATTAAAAATGAAGGAATGATTCTAATTAATCCAAAAATAAATTTAAAAAATCTAAAACATTTTATTAAAGTCTATGACAATAAATTAACAGATGATCACTTGTATACAATTTTTAGCAAAAATTCTACCTTTGTTTTACCCAATAAAAACTTAAAATTTCTACAAACTAATATTTCCTCTCAAAAATTGACAGGTTTAAAAATTCTAACTCTTGAAAAGGCAAAAAAATCGTTTAAATATTATGAAACCATTGTTTTAGGAATGATTATTGATATTATTAAAAATAAATTATTAAAATTGATACATTAAATTTATTTTATGAAAAGAGAAAAAATTTTAAGAGAACATCACGAATCAATAATATATTCTGCAAAGGATTGGGCTCTCTTAAAAAATAAAAGAGTGACTGCACTAAAATTATTAGAAATATTCACAAAAGAAGGTTTCACCCCATATATCTACGGAAGTGTTGCACGCGGTGATGTTCATGAAAATAGTGATATTGATATTATTTTTATTCAACAAATTCCTCCATTTCAGATTGAATTTATTTTAAATAAAAATGGCTATGAAAACTATTTTAGAGAAATTATTATGGCAACCCCCTTAGATTCAATAAAACTTTATATTCATTTAAATGAACTAGAGAGTATAACTCTACCACTATCAAAATTAGATAAAAAAATTGTAGAGTTTTATGATTTTGGTGGAAAAATTAACCTTAATCAACTGGAATCAGATTTGAGAGTAGCTGGTATTGATAAGAGATTGGTTTTAGTCAAACCAACACTCAAAGGGCACGAAGAAGTCTCAATTATTGGTAATGAAGCTAGAGCAGCAAAAGAAGTAGGAGTTACTATTGATACATTAAGAGAACGCAAAAAAGTGCTTTTAAGAAGAGAAAAATATGGAAGAACAGGAGTATTTTTAAAAAAACAACTCCAAATTAATGAAAGTACTGAAGTAGCTTTAAAAAAATTAGCTAATAAGAAAGCTATCATAAGAAAAAAATTATTCAAAAAATGAAAAAAATTAATTTAACCAAATCAGAAGAAGAAACTTATTTTATAAAAGGTAGGAGCATCCCTAAAGGGTGTAAGTATTGTTTAAAAGGAAGTAAAGTTGTATTATTTCTAAATGGCATCTGTCAAAGACCTGATCTATGTTCCTGGTATTGCCCCATCTCGGAAAAAAGGAGAGGAAAAGATGTAACATTTGCTGATGAAATAGAAATTAATACGAAAGAAGACTTACTACAAGAAATAAGCATGATAGAAGCACAAGGAATGAGTATTACTGGTGGAGAACCGCTTTCAGAGTTAAATTTTGAAGAAACTCTTGATTATATAAAATACATTAAGTTAAAAAAGGGAAAAAGGTTTCATATTCACCTTTATACTAATGGGATCGATTTTAATGAAGATAAAGCTGAGAAATTATCTATTGCAGGTTTGGATGAAATTAGATTTCATCCTTCTAAAGAACAATGGCCTCATATAGAGAAAGCACTAAATAAACACATGACAGTAGGAGTAGAAGTTCCGGTCATTCCTGAAAAAGAGAAGTTAAAAGAACTCGAACAGCTCATTCTTTACTTAGACACCATTGGAGTAGATTTTATTAATTTAAATGAATTTGAATATTGCTTTCCTAATAGTCAATCACTAAAGGAACGAGGTTTTAAATTGAAAAAAGGATCAATCGCTTCTGTTGTAGATAGTCAGGAAGCGGGGCTTGCTCTAATTAAAAATTTAGGGCCTCTAGTTTCTCTAAAGATGCACTATTGTACTATAAGGACCAAAGACTATTATCAATTAAAGAACAGATACATTCGGAGAGCTAAAAAAATCAAATTACCTTATGAAGTAATTAATGAAGAAGGACTTATAATATATGGACAAATAGAGGGTAATCTAAATGAATTAGATGAATTTTATAACTTTTTATTACATAAACTAAAAATTCAAGATAAATTGATCTCTTATGATAGAATTAAAATTAAACTTCCTTTCTATATCTCAATTGAAGATCAAATTTTAACATTAATAGAAAGTTATAGCTTAAGAGGCTATATTGTTGAGATGATACCTTTTCGACTTTCAAAATATCAACAAATAACCGAAAAAACTCCTATTAAATTATTCAAAAAAGAATATGGTTTGAATGGAAATTAAAGATGTAGATTCAAGAGATTTAAAAAAAATAGTAAATCTTGAACAAAAAATTTTTAAAGAGAATGCA
>JABXKB010000360.1 GCA_013375485.1 Promethearchaeota archaeon
ATCTATTTTTTAAACTTTTTTTATTGTAAGCATAATATCTCGATAGTTCAGATTTCTATTTTTTAAAATTACATAAGTGTTATAAAGATGTTAACATATTTCTCATTACAGCTTTAGTTACAATTTAATTGGCATATACGAAATCTTAGGATTATAAATGAAACGAATAAAAAGCATAGATACACTTCGCGGATGGTGTATAGTTACGATGATTTTTGGACATATGCTTTCCTGGTGGGTAAGACTTGAGGATCGTTGGTTAACTTCGGTATTTCATTCGTATCTTGGTGATATTATCGCTGGTGGATTATTATTTGTTTCAGGATTAAGTGCAATAATATTTATCAGGAGAAGACTTATTAAAGTTGAAGCTTCAAATGAAATAAATATAGAGCCGATAAGAAATGAATATTTATTTCGAGCTTTATGCATTTTAATTTTAGCTCTAATTTTTAATGTCGGTACAGCTATAGGGACATTAGATCCTTTATATATATGGAGATGGTTTATACCACTTACAATGGCAGTTTCACTAATATTGGGGTATCCGTTGTTAAAAACTCCAAAATGGTTTAGAATATTACTAGCTGTGATTATTTGGATCTTTCATTATTATATTCTTTCAATTCTTTTACCTTATCAAGGTCGATTTAACATTTTTGGAATAATTTATTATATTTTATACAATCCCATAGGTTTACATCCCATTCTTAACTATTTTAGCTTTTTTATAATAGGAACCGTCATAGGAGAGGTTATTTTTGAAATATATTCAAAAAATGATCAAAATGATAGAAGAAGAATATTAAAAAACAAATTATTTCTTCCTACATTAACAATAGGCCTAATTCTAATACTAGTAGGTGTTTTATTTTTCTTTCCTAACTTTCTACACCATGGAACACCTTCATCGATGCTTTATTCAATAGGTGTTTTATTAACATTTTTTTCAATTTTATTAATCCTAGAAGAATTTGAAGTTATTAGAGTAGAAAAAAGCTACAGATTTTTCTATTTCTATTCTTATTATTCCTTAACAATCTTTTTTTCTCATTATATCATATACTTTATTTTTTTAAATCAATTAAATGCATTTAATTTCTGGATCGCATTTTTCGGGACATTTATCTTATTAACACTATTAATTAGATTCGCTTATAAAAAATATGAAACAAGGTGTTCCTTAAAGGCGCAAATTGGTAGAATATCGATGGTTTTAGTAACAAGGTTGGAAGTTAATAAAAAAAAAAAAGACAGAATTCTTTTACAAAATAAAACATAAAATATTCATAATAACATAGCTTTAAAGAATTTAGGACTTAAAGTTATTTTTGAAAGAGTAGGAAGTTTTCCAAACCATTTCTCCCCAACATATCGATCATTACTGGTGTTATGGTTTGCTAAATCATGGTTAATATATGCTTCATAAATATACTTTCTAGCTAATTTATTTTCATTAAGAAGTTCTGTATATAAGCGCCATAAAGTCTTTACATGAGAACCTTCATTATAGATCAAATACTCAAGGGCATTTCCATTCTTGAAATAAGTCAATAAAATACGTTTAACTTCTTGATCATATTTTTGTAAATCTAAGCGAGTAAATTCACTTTCTTTTTCAAGTAATGGTTTCAAGGTGTTAGTTGCTATGTCTGCACATGCCACTCCTGGTAATAAACCTTCATAAAAAAAGGCAGTGACTAATCCCGCAGCTTCACCAAGTATGAGAACTCGATCTTTTGAGAAGATTTTAATCGGGTGTTTAGATATATCTCCAACTACTGCAGTTGATAGATCATATTTTAACCCCTCTACAAAAGGTTGGATTGGTTTGTAATTTTTTAAAATTCGATCAAGCTTATCAATAATTACTTCCTTCGATTCATTTTTTCCACCTAAAAATCCGGTTGCTATTCTCTCCTTACCTCTATTAAAATAAAAAGGTCCGTTAGTCGAGATCTTGGGATTTATGTGAAATGTATAATTGTATTCTAAATTCTCATTTATTTTTTCTTCATTTCCAAATAAATGGATTAAGGCACCAGTGTAATGATCAGGTATATCGAATCCTAAAGATCGCTGTAGATCAAACCCTCTTGAGCCAGTCGCGAGAGCTAATAGTCTTGTATTATAGGATTCACCTTTATCATTGATTAATTCCAAATAATCATTGTGTCTATTAATTTTTGAAATTCTTTCATTTGATTTGAATAACCCTCCTTGTTGTTCAAGTTGATTAATAAGTTTTTGTAAAAGGTTTTCAGTATAACACATATTTCCTAAAGGAATTCCAAATTCTGTAGAATCAATGACACCATTAAATTCATCACTCATATAATTTGAATTGATATGTGGGCATGGAAAGATTACTTTATCATCCCAGTTTATTTCCTCTTTTATAAAAGGTTTATTATGTTCGGGAAATACGTTTGTTCTGATTGGTATTTCTTTTCGGTAATCTTGAGCTTCAATTAAAAGCGTTTTTGCGTATTTAGATATTTTGGAAGCAAATGTCGTACCAGCAGTTCCCGCACCGACGATTATAACATCATACATTTGTAATCATTACTTTCATATGAATCGAAATTATTTGGTATAATCTTCCTATTGTTTTTAATTTTTAGTTGGAAAGTTTTTATAGGTGTGTCTATCTACAATATCATGAACATAAATTTTATATAATTTAAACAAAAAAAAATTCAAATATATTAAAGGTGGTAAATTATAGGATTAAAATTAGCTTCGGGGCTAGCGATAACTGCTTTATTTGCCTTGATGTATGCTCTTATTTTCGTGGTAGGCGTTTGGTTTTTACCTTCGACGATATTTGGTTTACTTATCATGGTTGCTCTTACAATTTTGATGGTACTATTTCAATACGGTATATCTCCATTAATCATTAATTGGCTTTATAGAATAGAGTGGATACCTTATGAGCAATTTGTAGCAGAATTTCCACATCTAGCAGGATCTCTCGAAAAAGTGGTTGCTTATAACCGAATAAAAATGCCACGGCTCGGGATCATTCATGATATGAATCCTAACGCATTTACATTTGGATGGAGCAAAAACTCTGCAAGAGTTGTTCTTACAGACGGAATACTGAAATATTTAAACAAAAAGGAACAAGATGCTGTGTTTTCACACGAGTTAGGGCATGTAGTTCACTCAGATTTCATTTTGATGACTGTAGTATTCGCAATTCCTCTATTGTTATTAACAATCGCTCGATGGGCTTATTACGCAAGCTTTTTTTCAAGACGTGGTTCAAGAGACCGTGATGATTCTTTAATAGGAGTTGCATTAATCGCAATAGCTGCATTATCTTATTTGACTTATTATATAAGTTATTTTATCTCACTGATAATAAGCAGAATTAGAGAATATTACGCGGATGAGCATAGTGCAGAAGTTTTAGAGGACCCAAATGCATTAGCAACAGGGCTCGTTAAGATAGCATATGGTTTACTAGTTGATGGTAATATTGAAGAAAGACAGAAATCACGTGTACGAGGACTTAGAGGTTTAGGAATCTTTGATCCAAAAGCTGCAAAAGGATTAGGGATTATAAGTGTGACTAAAACAGGACTTGTATCAATGGAAGCTATACAAAAAGCTGCAGCTTGGGATTTATATAATCCTTGGGCTAAATATTATCAAGCCTTATCCACTCACCCATTACCAGCAAAAAGAATTATGCGATTAAATATGTTATGCGAAATTTATGGTGTTAAGCCAGAAATTGATTTCTCTGATGCGAAAAGATTAAAAGAAGAACAAGCAGGAAAATCAATGTGGGACGAATTTCTATGGGATCTTTTCATGAAAACACTTCCTACACTTGTTTTTCTTGGTTTAATTGGGTTAACAATTGTATGGATATTTGGTGAACTTGGATTTTATACAATCTCATTTTTCAACGCGAAGAATATGTTATTACTTTGGGCAGTTGGTTTTTATATTATAGGATTCATGTCCATAGTAAAAACCAGATATATGTATAAGGGTGGTTTTGAAGATAAAACGGTATTAGACTTGGTTACTAATGTGAAGGTCTCTCCTATCAGAACAATTCCTGCGTTTTTGGAAGGTAAGATTGTTGGGAAAGGTGTTCCAGGTTATTATTTCAGTGAAGATATGTACTTCCAAGACGAGACTGGATTGATGTATGTAGATTACAGATTTGGAATTGGTATTGTTGATTTGTTCTTTTCTCTTAGATCAGTTAATCGGTTAGTAGGTCAAAATGTGAGGATTAAAGGTTGGTATAGAAGAGGTCCAAGCCCATATATTCAAGTAGATACAATTTGGTCTGAATCTGGAAAAAGACATAGGAACTATTCAAAACATCTTAGATATTTCTGGGTAGTTTTAGCATTTATCCTTGGAATAGTGTGCTTTTATTTCTGGCTCCAGTTTTAAAATTAAGTATTAAAATTTTATTTTTTTATCT
>JABXKB010000361.1 GCA_013375485.1 Promethearchaeota archaeon
CATAAAATTCTTGTTTTTAACAATTACCTTTAAACTTTCAATTAAGTTTGATCTGATCTCATATTTAGGTTCAGTTGGCATCTTAAAAGCAATGATATAAAATAAGACAATTGTTAAAATACCAAAAATAAAGATAGGAATACTTATATTTAATGGAATTGGTATGTTTAGATCTACTGCTCCGTCTAAAGCATCAATATAACTTGTAAGAACAATCATTGAGAAAAGAGCCATTATCCCATTTCCGAGATAATTAAAAGTATTTTGAAATTGAGAGACTTTTGGTCGTTCTTCTATAGGAAATTCTTCTGCCATCCAAGCTTGATAAGGAGTTGTTACCGCATAACTGGCTCTAAAGATTATCTCCCATAATAGAATCCACAGAAATAATGTTTTTTTTTGAAATAAAATACCCATAAAATAAAATGAACTTGGATCGTTTAGATCAAGTACCAATCCGGGTAATATTAGGAAAATAATTGAAATTCCTAATAGAGGGGCAAAAACTATTATATAAGGTTTTCTTCTTCCCCACTTCGTAAATTTTGCATCACTAATCCATCCTAATAAAAACTGAGAAAGAGCGATAGTTAAATAACCCATAGCAATGGCAAATCCAGCGAGAAATGGATGCAATCCATAACCACTTGTATAGAGAGTAAGGAGTGCCCATCCTTCTATCCCCAATACAATAGATGTGCCTAATCTTGGGGCGCTAAAGAGTATTTTCTTAAAATTATCTGTTTGTTCTCTTATAATTCCTTCAGATTCACTCATTTGATTTCACATATATTTATGATTTTATTAATTTTTATGTAAAAAATGAATTAAGTATAGATTAGAGAAGACTTTATTTAAAATTTTATTAAATTTTTAAAAGATCCCATAAGATTACTTAAAAACATGTTAAGAACTTTAAATATCTGAAGAAAGTTGAGAATTACGCTAAATTAAAATTGAAATATTAATTAATCTTCCTCTTGATCCCATCCAAGATCTTTTAAAACCGAGCCTAAAGTTTCTGATTCTTCCTCTAATACGAATTCTGTATCATATTCAGATGCAGAAATTTCTGAGTTGAAATCAGGGGGTCCTAATTCTTCAAATGAAGGTAATTTATCGAGAGATGGTAATTCTTCCGTCGAAATAAGTTCCTCAGAAACAACTTTAGGCTCCTCTGAAGATACGGTATCATCGATTTCCATTGGTGTATAATCATTAAGAGGAATTGGTGGAACCTCATCATCATAAACTTTAAACTGAGAACCTGGAGTTACGCTTTCAGCTACATGAGATGTTTCAAATTCAACAGCTTCCTTTACTTCTTTTTCAATCCCTAAACCCATTGACTTGGGAATTGATACGATATTACTTTCAGTTTTAGCTTCAAGTTCTTCAAATTCATCACCCTCTTTTTCCCAATCATCTAAAAATCCTAATAGATCATCTAAAGCGGCTTTATCTTGTGCAAGTGACGGTTTTACAATAACTTTAGCTTCTTCTTCCACTTTTTGTTGTTCAATCTTCTTAATTTCAGATTCCTCAAGTGAGAGCATCATTTCCGTTTCTTGATCACCAGAAATTAATCTATTTAATTTTTTAGCCAACTCTCTCAAGTAACCAAGATAATACCCTATGCGATAAATTACTCTCAATCCTCCAAAAACTATATATTCGTCATTGATTGCCACTAAAATACTATAGCCTGAAGTGTTATGTAATATAATTTCAGTTAATGCACCATGAACTGTTGCTTGGTTTAATCTTAACCCTAAATCTATTAAAGCCGTACTAGAGGCAGAAGTCGCATCAGCATCCAATTCTGAAGATGTGGAGCTGGCAACTTTCATTCCTACTCGAGATAAAACTGAAAGATTTTCTAAGTCAGTGTTTTCTTCTTCCTCCTTTAAAACACCCATCATTTTTTTACGGATATCTTCTGCAATTGCTGACAATTACCTTACCTTCTTGTAATAATATAGGATTGAACAGATTTTTTTTAACTTTGATTTAAGTATAAATAGAAAGTCTATTTTAATATATTTTATCTTCATTTTATTTTAAAAATTTCATAATATTCATTTGTTGGGTTGAAATAGATTTTTCCTCCTTCTCGAAGGAATATCCTGATACCTGAGTTATTAATTTCTTCATTTCATTAATAACTTGATCTGGAGATTTATTATCTGTATCTAACATAAAAACACCCTCTTTAGTTGAAAGAAATTGTTTATAATATGAAAGAATAGTTAATAAATATTCTTTATCCTCTTCATTCCAATCTTTTCTTATTTTTTCTAACGAACCTCTTTGGATTATGCGTTTTATTATTGTACTTGGATTGGCGTATAAGTAAAAAATATAATCTTCTTTCCATTGAATAGATTTAAAAGTGTCTAAAATAAGAATATAGTCTTTTTCCTTGAGTTTTAGACTCTTCGAATATATTAAAACACATAAAGGAGTTCTATCTAAGATTATTATCCTACCATTATAATTATTATCAAAATTTGTAATATTTTGATTGCGTTTAATTAATTGTTGAAGAAAATGAAGCTCACTTCTAAAACCAATTTGCTTGTTTGGAGAACCGAAGGGAAATGGAGGATTTTTTACATATCTTTCTGGAAAAAATTTAAATTTATTATTATTTTGAACTCTTGATTTGAAGAGATTGAAAATTGTTGTTTTTCCAATACCATGGGCACCAGCAATAGAAATAACAATGTTATCTTTTGAACCCTTATTTCTATAAATAATTTTGCTCAAAGTCTTTTACTCCAAATCAAAAAGATTAGGTCGCATTAATAAAACTATTGAGATTATTGATTTTTTCTAATTATTAAAATTTTATATTTAAGAGGTAATGTGTGTTCAAAATTAAAGAAAGATAAGGAGTACAATAAAAATAGTATAAACAAGATTTGCTATTATAGTATTAAATATATTTCCATTTAATTCATAAAGAAATCCGAGAATTATAAATGATACTAAATTTGCCAGAAAAAAGCCTATTCCAATTGGAAAAGAAAACAATAGCATTACAAGTGAATAGACGAGAGCAACTATAAGAATAACAGAAAAATTATTTCTAAATTTTTGTTTCAAAGTGTTATGTAAAACCCCTCTAAACACAATCTCTGAAGAAATTGTTCCTATACATAATGCCAAAATCAGAAGAATTATCCATAATAGATCAGCATTTCTAATTATCTGATTTTGCAATTCAATACTTTCTTTAATATCAAAAAAATCTAACCCTGCATTTGAAAGGAAAGATATAAGAGAATCAGATAAATAATTAATCAGCAATAGTACAATAGCACCTAAAGCTCCGATAAGTAGTGCTATAAGAATTTTTTTAGATTCTGGATTAAACCCTAATTTGCCAAAACTATGCTTTTTATTATATACATACCAAATTGGATACACACCGAATAATAATTCCGGTATTTGGCTTAATAGGATTTGTTGAATACTAATTTCATCAGTAGCTAAATCTACTTGAAATGAAAGAATAGTATATAACAAAAAGAAGACAATTACTAATATATAGATGCAAGTTCCAAAAACGCTAATACCTTCTTTTAGATTCCATGTGTCTTTTTTTAACAAAAATTTTTGTTCAGGTTCAAGTTTTTTTTCTGTAAAAATAAAGCCTGGTTTCTTCTGAATTACTGCTTTTTTGACCTCAGAAATTTTCTCTAATGGTGTATCACATATTGGACATTGATCTATAATGGTAGATGTTATTATAGAGCCACATTCGGGACATTTTCTTGTAATTTCTAGTTTTTGAAATTTTGTAGACTTCAGAACTTTTTTGCTCGACTCAATCTTAATCATTAACTTTCCACAATTAGGACAGTAAGTCTTATTCTCTGCCACTTCAGCTCCACAGTAGACACAGTACTTAACCTTCTTTTCATTGTTTTTTGACATTATTCTGATTTTAGCTGCAATTCTTTTTCATAATTATATTTTGTAAATTATATAAACTAAAAATTATATAATTTTTGCTTACATTTTATTTAATTAATTGGATATCATTGTCAATAGAATCTTTTATGCTAAAAAAAATATAAAAAAGATGAATGACCTAATAAAATATTAAGAGAAAATTGATAAGATTCACGTGGACTTAATCTCATTAAATCTTTTTAAATTCTTTTTTGTAATGTTATTTAATTCCATAAGCAAAAGACCGTGATAGTAAGAAATCGAATCAAAATAACTTTCCCCTAAATCTGACTTACCCGCATGTACTAAGGCCATTTGAGCATTTAATGCGGCTCTTATTAGTAGTTCAACCCCTTTATAAATTAAATTTGGAGACCAAGTTCCATTGAGAGGATTAGACCACCATGTCGGACAGGAATGAAGTCCTTTATCATAAAACCATCT
>JABXKB010000362.1 GCA_013375485.1 Promethearchaeota archaeon
TGGAAAGATAGAGAAACACAAAAACATGAAAGCGAGTTAGCTTTAAAATATGTTGGAACTGATATTGAAGAAAGTTGTAGTAAGGTTATTCCATATGTTTTACCGACTTGTAAGAAGAATGGGCAGAGTTTTAGAGGATTTTCATTAAGGAAATTAATTCAAGGATTCAGCAAGCTTAGAAAAGAAATGAAGAAAATGGAAGAAAAGCAATAATATACTTTTTACCTTTATTTTTTTATAATAGATTATTTTTAAGAATAATGGTTAAATCTTATTTAAAATAGTAGATTTAGGATAACGCTTTGCCAAATAAAGGAAGTTTTTATATAGAAACATATGGTTGCACCTCTAACAAAGCAGATTCATATATTATTATCAATCAATTAATTAATTCTAATTATAATCAAACAGATTTGGAAAAAGCAAATTTTTTAATAATTAATACATGTGCTGTGAAAGAGCAAACAGAAAATAAAATAAAAGCTCGGTTAGAGCATTTAAATAAATATTATGGTAATTCTAAATATATTATTATTGCTGGATGCTTACCACATATTACTCCCGATTATACTGAAGTAATAAAAAAGATTGTTCCAGATTTCGCAGCAATAATTGATCTAAATAATATTCATGAAATTTCTCAGATATTTGATTTAATCATAAGAGGAGAAAAAAATTTAATCGTTTTTTCAGAAAATTCTATTGATAAAGCAAAATTTCATATTTTTCATCAACCGGGCAAAATTACCGGAATAATTCCTATTTCAGAAGGATGCTTAGGCTCCTGCACCTATTGTTGCGTTAAAAATGCTAGAGGAAAGTTAAATTGCTATGATCCCAAAAGCATTGTTGAAAATATCAAGTACCAATTGGACCATGGAATAAAACAAATATATCTAACTTCACAGGATTGTAGCATTTATCAATATAATGAAATGACACTATCAGATTTAGTAGGTGAAATTGCTAAATTAGACAAAAACTTCTTCTTAAGAATAGGAATGATTAATCCTAGTTTTTTAATTGATAAAATTGAACAATTAAATTTGATCTTCAATTATAAAAAAGTTTATCAGTTTCTACATATTCCAATTCAATCAGGAAGTAATGAAGTCCTTAAACGAATGCAAAGGAAATATTTAATCTCTGCTATTATCTATAATATTGATTTATTAAGGAAAAAATTTAACAATCTAACAATTTCTACTGATATTATATGTGGATTTCCGGGTGAAACTGAATATGATTTCTATAGAACGATAAATCTAATAAAATGGCTAAAGCCTGAAATTTTGAATATATCAAAGTTTACACCTCGTCCTGGAACTATAGCAAAAAAAATGGTTCAATTGAGTAGTAAAATTATAAAAGAAAGATCTATAAGGTTATCACGAGTCTTCCGTAATAGTTTAACTGATATGAATAAAAATTGGATAGGTTGGGAGGGAGAAGCCTTAATTCTACATGAAGGAACAGAACCTAATCAAGCTTTTGGAAGAAATTTTGCATATAAAAATATCTTTTTAGACAATTACAAAGGTGAATACGGGGAATTTGCAAATATTAAAATTTATAAAATTGATGGATTCAATTTGTATGGAAAAATTATTTAATCAACATTATAATAGTTTAAAGTGTTCTAATGCTTTTTTTACTATTTGATCACCCCATTCTTGAACAAAATGACCAGCTTCCTTAATTCTAAAAGGTTTTGGACACCCCTTAATATAAGTCCTTAAAACACGCATAACCAAGGGGCCTAATACTGGATCCTGCATCCCAACTGCCATAAACGATTCACCGGACCAATTATTTTGAAACCAGGCTCTAGCCCGTTGTGAAATCTTTGCTCCTGGAGCATCAGGGTGATCAGGTACTATGTTTGGAAATCTTCGAACTCCTGACTTGTATTTAATATCTGGAAAAGGAGCATTATAAGCTGTTTTCTCATCGTCTGTTAAATGAGGACATTGTCGGGCTAATAACTGTCCTGGTTCAATATCTGGATGACTATTATTCCAATCGCGCCAAAATATGAATCCTTTTGAAAGTGGAACATCACCTACCCCTAACCAAGTATTCATTATTAAAAGTCTAGAAAATCTTTTAGGTATATCCATGGGTAATGTAAGTCCAAGTAAACCTCCCCAATCCTGACAAACGAGTGTAATATTATTAAGATCAAGGCGTATTATAAATTCTAAAAGAGAATTTCGGTGAAAGACAAATGTATATACTTCTTCTTCAATAGGTTTATCGGATCTTCCAAATCCAAAAAAGTCTGGAGCAATAACGCGATACCCCGCATCTAAAAAAATGGGAATCATTTTTCTATACAAATAACACCATGTAGGCTCTCCATGAAGACATAAAAATACTTCATTAGAATCATTTGGACCCTCATCAATGTAATGCATTCTCAAATTTTCATACCCCCTTAGATCATTAATATAATGTGGTTTATAAGGAAAGTTAGGAAGATTCTCGAATCTTTCATCTGGAGTTCTTAAAATTTCTATTATTATTAATCACCCTACATCATTATTTTAAAGATTCTTAAATTTGAAATAAGTTTGATAATTAATTGATATAATCTTATATTAATTTTATTAAAGAAGTAAAATAAACAAAGAAGGGTCAAATTATGACAGAAAAATTATATTGGGATAATGCTTATGAAACTAAGTTTACAGCAAAAGTAATATCGATTAATGAAGAAGGTCTTGTATTAGATAAAACGTTGTTTTACCCCGAAAGTGGAAATCAAGCTAGTGACGTAGGAAGTTTAAAAATTAAAGAAATTAACTTTAAGGTAGAAAAAGTTACAAAAAATGCAGAAAATATATTACATCATATATCATCTGATTTTAAAAATATAATTAATATTGGAGATCTTATTGAAGGAGAAATAGATTGGGATTATAGGTATGGTGTAATGAAAGCTCATTCATCTCAGCATATTTTTTCAGCAGTTATTAAAAATAAGTACAATATTGATACTGTTCGTGCTATTCTTAACTTTGAAGATGTCTTCCTCCAGATTTCACAAAAATTAGATTATAAGCAGTTAAAGAATATTTTAACTGAAGTTAATAGAATTTGTGCTACCAATAATTTAAAAGTAAACTCAAGAATAATTTCACGTAAAGAAGCTGAAAAAACCTCTGAGAAAATAAGAAGTGATATTCCTAGTGAATCTCAAGTACGATTAATAGAAATTGAAGATTTAGATTTAGTATGTTGCGGTGGAACTCATGTTAAGAATACTACAGAAATTGGAACCATCTTTATCTATGAATTTAAAAAGGGAAATGAAATTAGATACGTTGTTGGAAATAAAGCTTTAGAAATGAGTTCAAATATGGATCTAGATTTAATAGCACTAGCTAATGATGTCAACTCTCCTGTAACAAAATTGAAAGAACTACTTAAAAAACGTTTAGAACTTATCGAAGATATACAAGAACAACATAAAGACTTATCTATTAAGTTATTAGAGTCAATTTCTAAATCACCTTTAAAAATAATTAACAATATTTCACTCTTTTATATCGATTTTAACGTTGATATAAAACTTTTGAATAAATCATTAGATAAATTTCCATCAAATTCACTTATCGTAGTGCAGTTTGAAGGTAACAAAATAAGATTACTCTCTCCAAATGAAATAATAGATTCTAATAAACTATTACAAAAATTGATCAAAATATATGGTGGCAAGGGGGGAGGAAGTCCTAAATCTTCTCAAGGATTTTTAAAAAAATTGCCCGAGAACCTTTTATCTGAAATAGAATTACTGTTTGATTTAATCCTCTAAATTTCTGAAAGATTAAAAAGTAGAATTAAATAATTTTAGTAGTATTTTCTTAAAGTTATTTAAAACCATATTTTTCTAAAAACTTTGTCAATCTGGTTCGATGGAATTTTAGTCCAATATCATCGGGGTCTTCACCAAAAACAAGAGCGAGCAATTCGGTTACATATAAAATGGGAATATTAAAAGTAGTACCCCCTACTTCTCCCGCTTTTTTCTGATTGTTATCAAATTGTTGGAAACATGCGGGACAATTAACAATCATAACCTCTGCTCCAGCGTTCATAGCACTAGTTAATTTATTAGCAAGAATTTGCATTGCTGGTTCTTCTTCAGTATTTCCAGTTCCTGTACCACAACATAACATTTCTTCTTCATAATCAACTGGGATTACCCCTGTTGCCGCAACAATTTCCCTTAATTTGACAGGATTCATAGGATCGTCAGTTTGTACTTTTTCTGAAGGTCGATTATAGTGGCATCCAGTATGGCAGGCAACTTTCAAACCATCAAGTTCTTTTGTTATATTCTCCTTTATATTATCAATATAATTATGTAAAACTTCTACAAAATGTTTTACATTAAT
>JABXKB010000060.1 GCA_013375485.1 Promethearchaeota archaeon
GTAGTATCTAAATAAAGATTTTCGTACTCATCTAAAAGATTAATAAATTTACTGTATTCAAATGCCCCCATATGAGGAATAATAATATTCATATTGGGAAACTTTTCTAGGAATTTTATGAAGTTCTTGTAACCTACAAACTCATTTCTATATGGAGCCGTCCCTATATGAACACATAGCCATTTACCTCTTTCTACAAGTAAGTTATATATTTCATACATTCTCTCATCGTCTAAGTAAAAATTTTGGACTAAAGGATGAATCTTTATACCATAAAAGTTATAATCATCTAAGATCTTTCTTATATATTCATTACGATCTTTATCATCTGGCCAAACGCATCCGAAGGGAATCGAATGCTTATATTTTTTACAAAAATCATCTGTCCATTCATTGATATAATCTGCAACACCATTCTTATGAGCATAATTATAGGTAGTAAAAGCTTTTACATTATGGTTTTCTAAAAAACTAATCATTTCGTGTATGGAAAGTTTATAATTAATTGGCCAACCTCGAATATGAGCATTTTTATCTGGTCTTTCAAAGAAATCCCATATAGCTTTGAATATTTGAGGTGGAAAAAAATGAGTATGACAATCAATATAATCAAAATCACTATGCAAAAAAGTCATTAAGAAACAAAATTAAATTATCCATATAAAATTATAAATCCCAAAGAAAATGAAAAAGAAAGGAGAAAAAAATTTGATTATTAAGTTTCTTTTCTCAAAAGCGTACTGAGTTCAGTTTTAAGTAAATCACGTATGGCAACACGAATTACTTCTGAACGATTGGGATATAGGTTCATGTTAACGAGCTCTTCTATTCCTGAAAGATAAGCTTCGGGAATATGACAGGTAATTAATTTCATTTTTTTTTATAAAACCCCTTTTAATATTCAAAACTTATTGTTTTTGTTATATTTTACAAAATTTGATAGAATAATATATCAGTATAATACGACCATAATATATCTAAAAATCATATTTTCTTTCTAAATTTTTTTTCCAAAATGATATTAATCATAATTATAAATCTGTCAATAAAAGTAAATAAAAATCGAAAAGAGCACAACTATAAAGAATAAAATGTCAATTTAATGCATTAAGTATTCAATCAGTAATTATAAGAATAAATAAAAAGATAGAAATGTATTTAAAATTGCTAAAATATTATTATTTTAAAATTTATATCAAATAACTAAGTGAAAAGAATATGATAAAAAAGAAATACAACTATTATTTTCTATCTATTTTATTCGGAATAACTCTATTTATTTCATCAATATATATGACTTATAATTTCACCTATAATTTTCGTTGTTATTGTTTTAAAACAAAAGATTCAGATAATAATCTTAATTTAAAAAGTTCAAGTAGTTGGGTATTAGAATTTATCCATATTAATGATAATTGGACTGAAACGGCACTTCAACCTTGGTGTTCAGGTTCGGGTAGTGATACTGATCCTTATGTTATAGAAAATGTAAAAATTGATGGCAAAAATTCCCGAGATTGTATATTGATTGAAAATACTGAGGAATTTTTTACAATTCGAAATTGTACTCTATATAATTCTGGATATTATTTTGATTATCCTTTCATGGCTGGACTACGCTTATATAATGTAGATAATGGTTTACTAATAAATAACAATTTCTCCTATAATGGTCAATTTGGATTTTCTTCAATGGGTTCATCCTTTATTACTATAAAAGAGAATATCATTAATAATAATGATTACGCTGGAATATATGTCAATAGTGGCTTAAACTTAACATTTTCAAGAAATATTGTAAATGATAATGGAGGGACCGGAATAGGCCTTGCTTATATAGATGATTCAATTATTAAGGAGAATAGTATGAATAATAATGACGGATCAGGAATATCTACATATGCTTGCGATGATAATAATTTCTCTAAAAATATAATATCTGAAAATTACCAACATGGAATAAGCCTCTATCTCTCAAAGCTTAACTATCTCATTGAAAATCAAATATATGAAAATTCAAAAAATGGTATACTCCTCACTGTAAGCTCTGAAAATAATATAATCTTAAAAAATACATGTAATAGAAATTATGTAAATGGCATGTTGATTGAGGAATCAAGAGCTAATTTTATTTCAGAAAATATTGTGAAGGAAAATCAAGGAAGAGGAGTATATGTTTTCGATAGTGACGATAACGTAATATTTGAGAACGAAGCTCAATTAAATGAATATGATGGAATCAGTTTAAACAGAAGTATTGATAATAGTATATGTAAAAACATTCTAAATAAGAATGACGATAATGGCTTATTATTATACTTCTCTGACAATAATTTTATATCAGACAATATAATGAATAATAATACAGATAACGGGATGTTCTTGATTGATAGTGATTATAATATTGCCATTAAAAACACAGTAAATAATAATGAAGATTATGGCTTATATCTCTCTAATACTACTTATAACCAGATAATTGAAAATACTTTTATTAATAATTTGGATTGCATAAAAGAAGAACTTTCTTATGGTAATGCATTTTTCAATAATACCTGTAGTGATATTCCTATATCTGATGATCAAGAAGGAGGAGAAGAAGCTAATTTACTAGAGTCTATAATGGATAATATTGAATGGATAATTATTGGTGTACTTGGTTTCTTTGTTTTTATCTTGTTAATCGCTTTAATCAAGAAAAAAAGATAAATTGAAAAAGTAGATAACATTCCTTTTTTTTTAATTTTTGAATCATATTAGTCTAAAATTCAATTGTAATTATAATTTGAAAGTACATTTTTTTAACTCTTTGAATTATTTATAATTAAATCATTAAATAAAAATTTTCATAGATTAATACACCAAATGTTATAATCATTCATGCTTTAGGTTTTAAGAGTGAGGCTGAATAATTTATGTCAAACAAATATAACAGCAAGAAAGCATTATTAGAAAGGTCTAGTAGAGTTATAAATTCTATTATTAATGGTATGGAAGAATTAAGTATAGTAAAAAGAAGGAAAATAATGGAAAAAAGTGGAGAAGCGTGTGCAATAGCAGGGAGTTATGAAATTGCGAAAAATATTTCTGAAGAAACGACATGTATTGAAGAAATTATTGAAAAAATCAATAATCAAATTCCGTGGTGCGGTCAATGGAATTTAAAAGACAATATCATTAGATCAATATGCAATGAATGTGGATGTCCTCTTGTTAGAAATAAAATTGTAAACTTAAATAGTACATTTTGTTATTGCTCTTTAGGTTGGGTAAAAATAATTTTTAAAACCTTGCTTAAAAAGCCCGTTCACGTTGAGATGTTAAAATCAATAGGTGCAGGTGATAATATTTGCGAATATGTTGTATATATTTAAATAAAATAAAAATAATTAAACTGTTTCTTTAATAAAATTAATAATGAGTAAATTAGTATTAGTTGATGGTGCTAAAGGTCATACTGGTACTTTTCTTATAAAAGAAATATTAGAAACAAAGCCAGATTGGAACATAGTAACTACAGACTTACCTTCAAATAAAAGAAATGAATTAATGGCTAAGGAGACTATTTTTAGTAGTAGATTCAAGTATATGACTGAAATATTAGAAAATAAGAGAATTTCATTTATCCCAGCTGATTTAACTGATAGGAAGTCACTTATCCATTTACTTCAAGACAAACAATATGATATCATTTTCCATGTGGCTAGCTTGTATGACTATTTTGCCGAATTAGACCTTTTAAGAAGAATAAATGTAGGAGGTATACAAAATCTGCTTGATATTATATGTAAAACTCAAGATTTAAATATATTAAGATTTATTCACTGGAGTACATGTGGTGTTTACGGAGAACCCAAATATCAAAAAAATAAGAAAGGATATCCCCTTCCCGGAGATGAAACAGCACCTTATAATCCTCCAAATAATTATAGCATAAGTAAAATGGAACAAGAAATGGTTTTAAAGGAATATATTAACAATTATCAATTAAAAGCTACGATTATACGACCTGCTCCAATAATGGGTCCATACCAGATCTATGGGATTTTTCATATAATGCAAATAGTTAATAAATCAGGATTTGGACCCGGTATCCATATCTATCCTAAAAAGAAACGGCTAGCAATGCCATTGATTCATGTTGAAGATCTAGTTAGATCGGCTATATTTTTAGCAGAAAACGATGAATCAATCAGTCAAGCTTATAATCTTGTTTTAGACACGTGTTTTCAAGATAATTTCCTTGAATATCTAGCAGACTTACTAAATGTTGAGTATTTTAATTTTCCTATATGGTGGCCATTTTATAAGCTCTTTTCAAAATTTCTGTTTTGGCTTGATAGTCGTAAAGAAAAAAAGGCTCGAAAATTAAATTCAAGACCTCCTGTAGATTTATCTATGGCGGGCTATATGAATCATCAATATCTATTTTCTAATAAAAAAATTAAAGACTTAGGTTTTAAGTTTAAGTTTCCAGATTATAAAAGTGCTACTAAAGATACCGTCGAATGGTATCTAAAAAATAAATGGTTAGAGAGTGAATATTAAATGGGATTTGTAGAAGGATTGATTCTAAGTTTTGCTGCTGGTTGGATAAATTCATATTTGTATCGAAAATATCTACGTAAAAGAAATAAAGACTGGATTGTGTTTCTAGCAGTAATTTTCCTTTCTGTATTATGGATAATCGATAGCTTAATATTTTTCGATAAAATTAATATGACATGGTTGAATTTTTTGCCTTGGGTAAGTATTCCCTCGATTGATCCAGGTAAATATTTTTTATGGAACTCCTTTATAGTATTTGGAATAGATTTTCAAATAAATCATCAACTTGGAATGGAAGTAATTGCATGTTTCTTGTTATTCTCTTATCTCTTTTGGTATTATTTTGGCTCTAAACTTGGAAAAGTTATTCATGGGTATAGAACATACCAACAAGGGCATTATCTAATATTTAGGCCAGTAAAGAAATTTATTAAAGATCGCGAAAAAAACTTAGAATAATCAAATTAATCCTTTTTTGAAAATTAAAGATACTAAAATAATAAAAAAGTATAAAAATTAGATTTTAGGTTTCCTTTTCTTAATTATAATATAAGCGACTAAAATGACGCCACAGACTGCAATAACAATCAGAATTATATAAAATATCCACTCTGAATTTGTGCTAACAATTCGGAAGACTATATTTTCATCAACATCTTTTACTGATAAAGAAGATAATGTTCCTTTTTCACCATATGATATTACCACAGTATAATCTGTCTCTCCATGACGATTAATAGTAAGAGTAGATCCACTTGCTGTCACATTTTCACATCCCAATTCATTTATTAAATCAATTAAGTATTCTGATTGTGGCTTTCCGATTGCTAATCCATCAAAGGCAAGTTGCCAAAGAAACTCATCTGCATTAAGAATTGGAAAATTATATCCTGCAAACTGAATGGGAATTTTTCCATTAAGCTCCATGACTAAAGTATTGTAATCATCTAAAATGGCTTTAAGGTCTAAAGGGTTTTTAAAAATTCTAACACCATCATTATAACTTGGTTGATCTTCAAAATCGGTGATAGTAAAATTCCATACAGCCCGTAAGCCATACCATAGATTGTAAGAATTAGTGTAATTTGCATTTATCGTAGTTTCATTATATCCAAGTGTATCCATTATTCCTAAGAGTATTATAATATCCGAGAAATTAAAGTGTTCCGCCATAAATAAAGATATAAATACATCATAGGTTTCCCATGTGACATCATTCCAGCCTTTAATTGTAACCTTGCTCTGAGCACCTGTAAAGTTAGTATCTCCCTCAAACCAGTCACTAGGTGTAGAATTTAGATTAACCATGGTTTTCCATCCCACATCATCGTATTGATCTACTGTAAAAATTTCTGTTCCTTTCACTAAAGTTGTTTGATAATTTAAGCTAGCAGATACTGTTGTAGATAACATTCCAAAAATTAGTATTCCCAATAGAGATAAACTCAGCAAACTAATCTTGTTTTTATACTTAAAGAGCATCATTTCTACAATTGCCTCCGTTTAAATAGTATTGCGGCTAATACAAAAAAACCTATTATATTTATAAGTAGCAGAATAATTCCCATCCCAATAGTAGGAGTTATCCATTGACCAAATGTAAAACTTCCACCCGGTCCAAATCCTCCACCCTCACCACCGAACGTAAATTCAACATATCTCGGGTCTGGAAAAGGATTGTTAAGTATCCCCGTTATAAGGCTTCCTAAATACGAAAGAGAGTATAAAGGTTCAAATTTATCGGCTAATAATAATACAACGATCTGATCTGCGATAGTGAAACCAATAAGAAGAATTACTAAGGTAGAGATAATTGTTAGATTAACACTTCTCATAAATGAGCTAAAAAAGGTAACAAAGCTACTTAGGGCAATTACGTATAATATTGCAATACCGTATGAATAGAATAACCGGGTGTTAATTGGTCCTCCATAATAATAAAATCCTAGAAGAGCAAGTAAAAAGTAATAAACTGTTACAATTACTACAACTGATACAAGATTTCCAAGATATTTCCCTATTATCAATTTATATTTATTAATTTTAGGAAAAACAATAAAGCCAGTTTTTTTATTGAATTCAGAGCAAATAATTCCCGAGAAAAACAAACAGGCAGAAAATAAGGTTAAGAATGAAATGAATTGTAAACTACTACTAAAATATTCCGTTTGTGAATCTGCTAGAAGATTTGAAGGAATTAATTGCAGTATATAACCTAATAAAAATGCAATTAAAATGGTAATTACGAGAAAGAAATAAAACTTCTTTCTTTGCTTTTTTAGTTCAAAGATCATTGTGTAAATTACTGGTTTTATTCCAGTAAGGATATCTTTTCTATTTCCCATTTTTCTATACAACTCCATTATTTGATTTATTCTCTTTTACCATTTCTGCATAAACTCTTTCCAATTGAGATGTTTTTGGTTGGGTAAATGAAGTTACTGTAAAATCGGATTCGAATTCTTTTATTAAAATTTTCAAGATTTCCCCTTTTGATTCATTTCTCCCATCATAAAAAATCTTGAAACCTTGTTGCTCAGGATAATACTTTATAGGGATCTTGGAGATCATTGGATCTAAGTTCTGATCTAGATAGGAATTAAGTTTTTCAGCTAATCGATTTAACAATGGTTCTAATTCACTAGGCTTAAGAGGATTAAGTAATACGCAGTTTAGTTCACTAGTTTTTAAAACATGTGCTAAATTCTCTACAGTATCAAACCCAATTATGGAACCATAGTTGATTAAAGCAATTTTATCACATACTTCAGAAATTTCATATAACATGTGAGAAGCTACAAATACTGTTTTTCCTTGAGACTGGAGCTCTCGAATGTGTTTTCGTATTTCAACACGAGCTAATGGATCTAAACCTGTCTGTGGCTCATCTAATATGATAATCTCGGGATCATGGATTAATGCTTGGATAATTCCTAACTTCTGTGTCATACCTTTAGAAAAATTTTTAACTTTTTCATGCTTCCATTCAGTAAGCTTAAATCGAGTTATCAATTCATTAATTCTTTTCTCTATTTGATCTTTGGGATAATTTTGAAGATTCGCAAAATATCTAAGAAGTTGATAGGCTGTCATATTGTAAAAAGCTGGAATGTCAATTAAAAATCCTATTTGGGTAATTGTGCTTGAAACATGCTGTAAATCTTCTAATTCACTATGATTTGTTCGAATCAGAATTCGTCCTGAATTTGGTCTTAAGATTTTTGCTATCATTTTTATGGTTGTTGTCTTTCCAGCACCGTTAGGACCAACTAGTCCGATAATTTCCCCTCTACATACTTCAAGATTAATTCCTTTTACTGCTGTAAAATTACCAAACTTTTTAGTTAAATTTTCAAGTTTCAATACTACTTCTGACATTTTTTCATCGAATTTTTTTATAAATTTTTAAAATTAATTTTTATTTTCTATCACTATTTGCAATTTTAAAATCTTTGGTTCTATTTTTTAAAATATTTTATTCAAAACTTCTATTCATTTTTTCAAAAATACACTGTGGAAATCTAAGAGTTTAAGTATCTGATTTTCATAGTTACTAAGCATTTTATTCATTATCATTATATAAAGTTTTATGTTCTACAATATTAGAATGTCTTTAATTTGGTTATAAAGACAAGCCAAATTGGACATATATAAAAATCTTGAAACTATACACTTGACATATGTCCAAATTGGGTACATTTAAAAATAATGATTTCTATAAAATAATTAAGTAATTTTTTTTATCAATTTACTAAATTTTCAGGTGAAAGAGATAATGTTTAAAAGAGATATAGATCAATTTAGGTTCGATGACAGGCAACATAGATCCATGGGACAAGGTCCACCAGAGCATAATGGTCCTCCATTTCCACCTCTATTTGGAGGTTTACCGTTTTTTGGCTCAAAAACACCATTCTCTCCTGAACACCTTAAACCTCCTATACCCATAGGTCGAGAAGCATTTCAAGAAATTAGGGATTTTATTGTTTTATTAATAATTTCTGAATTTCCTGATGGTATAACTGGTTATCAATTACAGGAAAAATATAATTTTCCAAGAGGAACACTTATAAGAACTCTCCAGAATTTAGAAGAAAAAAAATATTTAAAATCCAAAGAAGAGATAATAGAAGGACGGGCGAATAAGTTTTATATGATAACAGAATTAGGAAAGAAATTCATAGAAGAATTGAAATTGAAGTGGGCAAATTTGTTTAGTATGATGTCAGAAATAACACCACCTAATGGGTTTAAAATGATGATCTTTGAAAAAATAAGACAATTTGAGACTAAAGATGATGCTATTGATTTTTTTCGAGGTTTAAGATCATGGACGAAGGGTATGCTTCAAAATATAGAAAGGAGAATTGAAAACTTTAAGAAAAGTAATGCAGATTTAGATGAAATTATTAAGGAAATTGAGAATATGGAACATTTACAGAAAGACAAGATTATTGATCTGGTTAAAGAAACAATGAAAAAAATGGAGGATGGTGAATAAGAGTGATCTTACAAATACAACCACCTGCCAGTGGAATAGGTATTATGTTCCTTTTACCAATCGGATTAGCAGTTGGATTAAATATTGCTCTTATTTATTTAATAAGAAAGAATCGGCAATTAAGGAAAGATCTATTAATGCTTAGAGAAAGATATGGATAAAAAAAATATACTCAATGAATTTGAAAATAAAAACGAGGAAAAAAATGAATAAAAAAAACCAAGAAATTTTAATACAAGTTAAAAATCTAACCAAGAAATTTGGAAATTTTTATGCAGTAAAAGGTGTTAATTTAGAAATACAACGAGGTGAAATCGTAGGTTTCTTGGGGCCAAATGGCGCAGGGAAAACTACTACCATGAAAATGATGGCACATTTATTAAAACCCAACGAGGGTGAAGTGTTGATACGGGCTAACGGTGATCTTCAGAAATTATCAAATAGGAATAAGGATTTTCTTTTAGATAATATTGGTTTCCTTATAGAAATTCCTGCTTTTTATGGAAAAGTAACTCCTAAGGTGATTTTGAAATACTTTGCAAAATTGAAAGGTTATCCACGTAAAAAGCTTAACGAGAGGATTGATACTGTTTTAAAGATGATTGGAATGCTTGAATGGAAAGATAAAAAGATTGGGACTTTTTCCAAAGGAATGAAACAAAAAATTGGTATTGTTTCTGCAATTGTTCACGATCCTGACATAATTGTCTTAGATGAACCTCAAACAGGATTAGATCCAGCGGCAAGAAAAGAAGTTCGAGATTTTATTATGAATTTAAAAAAAATTGGTAAAACGGTGTTTCTCAGTAGTCATTTACTCTATGAAATCAGTGAAGTGGCAGATAGAATCGCAATTATTCATCATGGAAAAATAATTGCATTTGACACATTAGATAATTTAGAAGGAAAGGCAATGAAAAGTGTTATCCATTTTGAGTTACTAAATTCAATAGAGAGTAGTATAGAGGAGTTTATTAAGCAATTAAAGACAATAATTGTTCCATTAACAGGGATAGCAGAAGAAGAAAGCTGGATTACATATGATGACGATTCTAAGGTTTTCCAAGTATTTTTTAATGGGAATCCTAAGAATCAAACTGAAATTCTTAGAACACTTCTTAATAACGGTTATGAAATCTTAGAATATTCTGTACCTAAAGCAGGACTTCTTGAGAATTTATTTATTGAATTAACCAGAACAAACGAACTAGGAGGTGTCTCTAAATAATGACATTAGAAAGTAAACAAATTGAAACTGAAATAATGCTAATAGAAAAACGAAAAGCTGGATTAAGGAGAGATTTAACTCAAATTGGTGATACAATTACTTTTGACTTTAAGAGGAATCTCAAGAGTTTTATTCTTATGCTTATTGTATTCCTTGGGATTTTTATAGTATTCCTAATCGTTAACGAGTTACAATACTTGCAAGATGTACCATTACCAGAGGAACCTATTAATTATATTAATTCATATATGAGCATGTTCGGGTTTATGGTTATATTAAGTGCTGCTGGATTTGCGGGTTCAATTATTGCTGAAGATTTTCACAGACAAACAGGTAATTTAATATTTCCCAAAATAAGTAAAACGCGGCTATTAATAGGTAGGGTTATTTCACGATACGGTTTAAATACGATTTGTGTAGGCTTTTATTATGTCTTAATTGGCGTGATGACTTTCATAAAATATGAAGAGATACCTATTGTTATATGGGGTTCACTGGGATGGGCGCTATTGTATACTTTCATGATTTTCTCATTTGTAACCTTAATGAGTAGTATAATGAAAAGTACAGCTATAAGCATCATTGTTAGCATACTTTTTCTTTTAATAGTGTTCAATATGCTCAGTATGATTTTAAGGTTTGCAGGTGTGGAAGGTGAACCACTTTACATACTTACTTATTATGAAGGTATTATTACCGCGAGTATGAATATGCCAGATCCCAGATACTCAGAGATTAGAATGCCTACTGGTATGGGTGGCAATGGTGACGGAGAATTTGCAACATTTATAAATTGGACAACCCCAACTGAAGCTGTAGCGCTTATAGGAATGCTTATTTTTACAAGTATTTTTCTAGCATTAACATATTTCCTGTATAGACGAAGACAAAGTAAGAATGAGTAAATTACTTTTTTTTTATTATTATTCTTTTATATCGGCTGGACAAATTTCCTTTCCAAGCAGTGAAGATTTTAATGTTGCCAATGCAAATTGCGTAGTATATTTTCCTTGTTCTCCTGATAATATGGGTTCTTTATCATTTTTTACTGCATCAATGAAGTGATGAGTAGAATTAATAAAACTATATTTCCAATCTCTCTCAATATCAGTAATTGTCTCAATTTTTCCATCTTTAAATATCACAATCGGAGGAAATGCTTCAGATTTCGACATGATATTATCTCCTGCTGTTGCTTGATTAATCCACATATTTCCTTTTGAGCCTGTTATCGATATAAATTCATCTTCAGGATAATAGGGGCTTGGTAAAATCATATCTGGAGCATAATTATACTCCATTGTTCCATATTTAGGTACAAGAATATCTAAATCATTCGGAAGGGCATATTTCCACATTATATATGCAGGAACATCCAATTTATTATACCTGTCAATCCACGCATAAACCTTTTCAATTTTTGCTTCAATTAAGTGTAATGCTAGCCAAAATTTATGAAATCCATCATCAAATACAAACATTGATCCACAATCTAAACCCCCCCCACAAGTTTCTGGGTCCAATCTCCATACCCATGAAGATGTAGGAATATCCCAACCTCCCTTTGTCCCTTCAAGGGTCTTGATATGGATTGAATTTACCTCACCTATTATACCTTCTTTTAATAACTGTTTAGCTTTCATAATTGGAGGATAAAAGCAGAAATTTTCAAAAACCTTTAACTTGATACTGTTCTTTTTACAGGCATTTATCATAGAATCACATTCTTTAATACTGGTTGCCATTGGTTTTTGAACACTTATTCCCAATATATCTTTTTGAGCAGCATAAAGAGTTACTTCATGATGTAAATAGTGAGGAATTAAAATTTCTAAAATATCTATTTTTTCAATATCAAGCATTTCTTTGTAATCATTATATATTTTAACCTCAGAACCTAAGTTGAATTTTTCAATTTTTTTTTTAACATATCTTTGTTTTCTATCACATAAACAACTGATTTCCACATCTTCGCGATTTAAATACCCCAGTATATTAAGATCAAAAATTACTCCGCATCCTATAAACCCTACTTTTAACTTTTCCATGATATTATACAATTGAGTTTTTTACATTCATTTTTCAATTAAAAAAGAAGCTTTAAAAAATGCAAGCTCTAAAATATATTAAAAAAAATAAAATTTTTTAAAAATTAATCTGAAAGAGATGCATCAGGATTCTCTTTTTCTATTGGAGTATCACTTTTTGGAGATTCATAACCCGATGGATAAATATTTGTAATTTCACGAGGTTTAGTGTCATATCCATTGTTTTCCATAATTCCAAAAAGCTTTTGGATGTTTTTCTCTACATTTAATTCCATAACCTCTCCAGCAAGAAGGATATAAGAAAATGCTGTTAAAAATGGTATACCTCCAAACATTACTATTATTAATAATAATCCGAACACAATTCCGAAGGCTCCTCCCTCCCCAATTTCAAAAAAACCAGAAAAATCAACAGCACCTAGAAAATTGCCAAAAGTAAGTAGAGCAGAAAGACCTGCAATACCTTTTATTATAGATTGTGACCAGATACTTATAGGTTCTATATCTCCTGGTTGACGATATTTTTTATTTTCGCGGTAGTATACAATTCCAGCATCGTCAAGTAAGTAATTACCTGAAATAAAAAATGAAAATAGTACAAAAGATAAGATCATGGGTAAAACACAACATAACATATATCCCACCATAAAATCAAAGAATTCTGTAGAACCAAATATTTCAAATTCTTGAGGATAACCAAACCAAGTAGTTAAAGTATCATATGCATAAAATCCAACTGCGATAGAAAGAAGTAAGGGTAAAATCAGTCTTTTAAGTTGAATTGTGATTCCAATTTCTTTCTTCTCTCCCAAATCTAAGACAATGATATCATTTTTATACCCTTTAGAAATTTTAAAGAATAAATCTCTCAATTTAATGAAGATATATGCAAATTGAGGCGCAAACCGATTAAATAGGGCAGCAGTTAATGGTAAAGTACCATACCAAATAATTGTTACAATTATAAATACTAGAACTATGTTTGTATTATTAGAACCTGTAACTAAAGTATTGTTGAATATATTCATTAAAATCAAAAAGAGTAAAAAAGTAATCGTCATTAACAATATCGCAAGTGTGGTTACAGCAATAGTTAATTTATGTTCTTTAATATTTTGGCGATGATAACTAACACTCTTTCCTTTTAATATAAGAATAATTATACCTATACCTAATAAAACAGCAAGCACTATAAATAATGGTAAACCTAAAGGAAATGCGGATGATAACCATAATCCCCTGGGTTTACTACTGGAAAGTACGATAACTCTATCGTCCCCAGAAATCGCAAAGTCTTTTTTACCATCACCATCAATATCACTTTTAGTAATTATTGAATCAGCAAAATACTCTGTATTTAAAATCGCAAATTCTTGTCCATCAATAGCACTTAAAATCGTAAACCGACGAACATCACTATAAGAAATTAAGGGTTCGTATCTTTCATGATAGATTATTTCATCAATCGAATCACCATTAAGATCTTCATTTAATACAAAAGTTTCTGCCTCAACATCTGTTCCACTCTTAATGATTTCCCAGGTTACATGCTCAGACGTAAGATCAAAAGTATAAACTTGCATAATCCTATCTTCCATGCCTTCCCCATAGTAATTAATCACAGAGTTTATCAAAAAATAAGAGAAACCATCACCCTCAGCACTATGAAGTTCCTCAAAATTTATGTCAAGATTTACTTCTTCTAAAATTAAATCCTCAGGCAAAATAGGAAATTCTCGAAGGATTTCACCATTAACTCCATTTATTAGACTCATATTTCCATCCCATCTAGAAGCTAAAATCTCTGAAATTCCATCTAAGTTTAAGTCTTCAATGATTGCGAAATTAATAATCTCTTTGGTGAAAGTAAAATTATAAATTGGTTCAAGGAAATTGAACTCACTTATATTAAATAAAATAAGAGACCCTTTACCAATATATAATAGATGAGGATTCCCGTAATATTCGAACAATTCAAGACCTGGGACATTGTATTCTTCCCAAATATCACCAACGGATATAGGTATACTTTTAGTTTTAGTCCCATTAATAAAATAACTTGAAAGACTAGTGTTATACTCAAACCAAGTATGATCTTCTTCAATAATTTCAGTTGCTTTGCTTTCTAACATAATTAGATCTTCACGCTGATCTGTTAAGTCCTCTATACTAACTAAATCATGTACGTAAAAATTAGTGAAATTAATACCATCACCTGTTGAAATTAAGAGATCATTTCCATTATTTCCATCAATAAGTTGATTAGTATACAAGTTTGGTAAAATTTTTGGTTGGTAACTTATTGTACCGTCATGTTCTTGCTCTTTCCAATTAGGAGATATTGAAGCCTTACTGATAAAATAATCTTTTAAACCATCTCCACTAATATCCATTATTTGAAATACTCTTTTCACAGGACCATCATACTCTTTTATCCATAATGGCTTTCCATTTGATCCCTCTAAACAATATATTCCACCATATTGGATTGTTGAATAATATTCTGGATCATCAGTTCCTCGAATATCGGCATAACTAATGATTTCATTATTACCGTTATTATTTATATCTTCTGTTTCAAAAGAATAAAGTTCTATTGGATAAGTGTCCCCGATATCTTCCCATGTCCAACCCGGTTGTAACTCCATTTGTGTCACAAACACGATTCCCAAAACTCCGAATATTATAAATGAAACCGCTAAAAGAACAAAATTTATAGAACGAGAATCTCCCTTTTCCCTTTTCCTTGACTTCATTGTAAAAATATCCTGTTTTATTTATGATTTATATTTAATTTATTTAACAATAAACTATACTATATTAAACTTTAGGTTGAAATTATCATTAATAAAAACAGAAATATTGATGTATATATTAAAAAGTAAAAAAAAATAATATTAAGTGGGGTGCTTTAGAGTTGTTAATTACAATATCACTCCCGTGAAACGTTATTATTATAATTCTAAAGCGCTCCGCCTTGAATTTTAAGTATTCTTATTAACTATCACTTATATCAATTTTTTTTGCTGGCTTTTTTCCCATTGTTATCTTTAGAAGCCCATTTGCCATCTTAGATGTAAGTGTATCAGCATTCGCATCAACTGGCAAAGGAATATCCATATTTACTTCAACAAATGTAAACCCTTTCTGGAAAAATGGCATACAACATTCTTGAGCAGATTTATCATCTTCTGGCTTTTCTTTCAGGCTCTCTCTTTCAGGAATTTTAGGTTTTTCTGCTTTAATGTTAATATGTTTGTTGATTAGCGACACCTTAACATCCTCTTTGGTACGACCTGCTAATGGAACCGTAATCAAATAAGAATCTCCAAGATCTTCAACATTATATGGGATGTGACTTCTCATAAAACCCCCCATAAAATGTTTAGCCATTTTTTTCATCTTTGCGATATCATGAGGATGGAATTGAAAGCAACCAGCAAACCCTTTGGGGCCATGATGTCTTTCTTGGCACATATTTTATTCCTCCTTATTTGTTTTTATAATAAATTATATTGGTTAAAGTTAAAAATTCTCGTACTCATCATCATCCACTATAGGGATAGTTTTAGTATTTGCCTCTCTTTTTGTCTTTAAATCTTTTAAAATTTTCTCATATTTTTCGATTTCTTTGTTTATATTCTCTAACCTTATTGAGATCCTTTCTTTACTAAACTTGAAATCATTAATAATTCTCTCAATTCTATTGATGTTTTCCAAAGAAAAGTCTTCTCGATCTATTTCTTTCTGAATTGGCCCACAGTGATAGGGGAAACAGGACATAGCTCCTCTTATACCTTTTTCACGAGGCATCCAAGCATTTACAACTGTGCGGATATAATCTCCAAGGGTATTCATACTTGTTTCAAAATTATCCTTTAAAACTTCTTTTAATCTCTCTACACCTTGTATTGTTATTCTATAAATCTTTTTCTGACGATTGTTTTCATCAATAATTTCTTCGGTTTCAACAAATCCTTTTTCATCTAATCTATTTAATAAAGGGTATATTGTCCCGGGAGAAGCTCTCCACATTGGTTTAAATTTCTTATTGATTTTTTGACTTATTTCATATCCAGAAATACCTTCTCGATTTCTAATTATTGAAAGTACTAGAATATCTAACCCTGAAAAGGGTCCACCATGATGACCACTAAATCGTTTACCAAAGAACATTTTTAACTTCACCTATATTCAATTTTCGATATATCAGAAATTGATTATGAGAGAAAACACTCTAATAACTATTTATGATATATCTTAAATCGAACATTATATAAAACAAGTAAAAACACTTATATAAATGTTTTGGGTGAAAAATCAATTTTCCTAGATCTCTCTCTTTCCTTTAAAAATTTAATTTATTCGATTTTTGAAACTTCAATTCACAATGTTAATATTTTTTTAATTAATTCTTATTATTATAATGCCAATTAAAGGAATAAATGTAGATAGTTGTAATCTCTGTGGAGAATGTATAAATGAATGCCCAATGGGCAACTTTAATAAACCTAATGGAAAAATAATTTTCGATAATTCCCGAAGATGTATATTATGTGGACATTGTATTGCCATATGCCCTGAAAACGCTATTATTTACGATGATATGAAAGATTCTGCTTTAGATTTTGAAGAAAAAGATGATTATCAATCATATAATGCAATTTATAAATTATTACGTTCGAAAAGGTCAATCAGACAATATAAAAGTCAAAAAGTTCCAAAAAATATGATTGAAAAAGTTATTGAATGCATAAGATATGCCCCTGTAGGGATGAATAAACGAACTTTAAAATGCCTTGTAATTTCACACGAAACAAAGATTAATGATTTAATAGATTCAATTATCGATACAATAGAATCAGAAGAAGAGAGGGAGGAATATAAGAAAAAGAGAAAGGAAAACATTGATCCATTTTTTTATAATGCACCTCATATATTTATACTCCATTCAAATAATGATTGGGATAGCAAGAATGCGGTTATAGCAATAACTTATGCAATGTTAGGTGCTGAAACCTTAGGTTTAGGATCCTGTTGGATTGGGGGAGTTCAGATATTTCTTAATGAAAATAAAGAAATAGCTAAAAATTTATTTAGTATAGATGATGAAATATTCGGTATTATGATTTTGGGATATCCAACAGTGAAATATTACCGAGCGCCACCCCGTCCGCCAATGGAAACAGAATTTATTTCTGAACCACCTGTTTAATAGAGTAACAGAAATACTTATTAACATCAAGGGAAAAATTATAATAACTAACTATTTTGTTATTTAAGGATATAATGTCATTATTAGATAAATTGCAAAGTAAAAAAGGGAAGAAGTG
>JABXKB010000061.1 GCA_013375485.1 Promethearchaeota archaeon
AATAGAAGTTAACCATTAAAAAAAGTTTAACTTCACCCTAAATCTATAAAAAGGAAGCCCCATGGCATACAAATCTTAAAAAACCTTTTAGAACTATAATTTTTCCCAATTTTGAAAAGAAAGCTTAGGGATTCTCTTGTAGTGTAGTACATTTCTCGTGAGTAAGGTTTCTTGATGATAAATAGTTATACTCGCGATTAATTCATCATAGTCTCCAATAATTTCCCCTTTTTTTCTCAAATCTGCTGAGATTTTAGCATATATTTTAATAATTTCAATATTTAAATCCAATATTTCTACTTTTTTAAGAAACTCGTCAATCTTTTCTATGTTTTCCGATATATTAGCTGAAAGATATGCTCCCTTATACAGTTCTCCTAAATTTATAATAGTAGTTTTTAACTCAGTTTTATTTTCCTCATAATTTAGTAGAATTTTATTAATTTTTGGAGCTTCACGTAGATATCCAATTATGAAGTCAGTATCAAGAACGACCATTGATTTTCCAATTATACTCTATAATTCAATTTCTCTAGTAATTTTATTTTTCAAACGGTCTTCATAAAGATATTTCTCAATTTTTTCCCAGTCTTGAGAGATTTCCTCCAATTCTTTTTTGGAATCCAAATTATTCTTATTTAAAATCCGATGGAGGAAATCTGAAACGGATTCTTCTTTACGTTTCAAATCTTTTATCTTATTATACACTTCTTTGGAAATATCTATTGATTTATCAGTCATCTTCTAAGACTAATAAGTAATTTTTAGTATTTATTTATATTTATCATAAAAGCATTTAAAGTCTAATTTTATTTCGAATTAAAGTAGGACAGATATTGCATGTTAAAGAGATGATTCTAAAGGGTGTTCCTAATCACCTAAAAGTTATAAAACATCATTCTCTTTCAGTAAAATCCGATATTTTAACTCAAGACCTAAAATAAAGTGCGACTGTGGATGATGGAAAAATAATGGCGGTTCGACATAAAGAATTCTAAAGAATTAGAACAAAAAAGAAAAGAAAAGAAAAAAAAATTAGAGAATTATTAGAGATCTTTTAATCCAAAGATCTGTAATATACAAACAAGCAATATTCATGGATTAGGGTTGTTTGCAAAGAGTTTTATTCCAAAAGGAACAATATGGTGGCATGCACGCCCACAAGACGTATTGATTATATCAAAAGAGCAATTTTTAATTCTTGATTCTTCTCAAAAAACAAAACAAATGAAAAATTTTATGCATTATCTACTTACATATTCCTACTATGAGAGGGATACTGATGCATTAATTTTTTGTTTGGATAATTCAAGATTCGTAAATCATTCATTTAATGCTAATTCTGGAGCAACTGAAGATGAAAATGGCTTTTGCTCAGTTTCTCTAAGAGATATTCAACCAGGTGAAGAAATTACAGAGAATTATTCGAAATATGATCTTTGTTCTTGGCTCAAAAATTATAAAGAATATTTTAATCCTTGCTGTTGGTAAATTTTCACTTTTTTATTTTAATTCTGAAGATAACGCTTTAGATTTTTTATATAACTCCTTAATAATAAAATTAAAAGCCTCATGAACTCCTTGCCCTGTTTTTGCTGATGTTAAGTAATATCCGAGAAAATCTCGTTCTTTTACAAATTCTTGAATGTTCTTTTTATCTAAATTGTTTTTCTCAATTAAATCAACTTTATTGGCAAACACAACAATAGGAATATCTCCGCAGTATTTTTTTATATCTTCATGCCAATCTGTAATATGTTCAAAGCTCCGTTTACCTAAATCATTTTCTTCGAGACTATACACAATAATAGCTACTCTACTTTCTCTATAAAAAGAAGGATGTAAAAAAAGGAAATCATCCTGGCCAGCTATATCCCAAAACAATAATCTAATAGTATCTCCACTAATTTCTGCATCATATTCAGAAAATTGGGCTCCTATAGTCTTAATATATTCCTTCTGAAATGAACCTTGTGTGAATTTCTTAATCAAAGAAGTCTTTCCTACACTACCATCCCCGATTATTGTTACCTTAAATCCGAATTTTTGAGAATTTTTCATCTAATATTAGCTTGATTTCAAATTATTAAATTAAGATTAGATTTATTTTAATTTAAAATTTTAGTCTCTATGAATCTTGAATATCTTAAAATTAAAAGTCAAATCTAAAATAAAATAGAAAAAAAAAATTATTTAATAATGGTTTAACCATGGACAATATCCATTGTTATAGACTTTTACTCGTGCTTTTTCACTTACTTCTAATTTTTTCATTTTTTTTTATCACTTTTTTTTGTTTTGTTTTTTTTGTTTTTTTCTTAATTTTAATATAGATATGTTTCGTTATATAGTTTTTATGATGAAACTTCTTACGAAGTTCGAATTTTTCAAAAAGTTTGTATAATTTAAATAGTATAAAAACCTAATTATAATTAAAGAACATAATTTTAGATTTTAAAAACTATGAGTGTAGTAAATTATCCTCCTAAAGAGATATCTAAAAAACCTAAATTAGGAAAAAGGAATTTTGAACATATTATTCTTTGGATGTTAGCTAACAATACGGAATGTCAGTGGTCAAATTTTACTCAAGAACCGCTTGGATTTAGCACGTCAACTTTATCTAAATATTTTAATATATTAAAAAACAGGGGATATGTAGACAATTATTCTCGAGGTCATTATAAGATAACTCCTGAAGGTGAAAAGAGATTTAATGATGTATCGAGAACTCGTGGAAAAAAAAGAAGATTAAGTTATCCACCCGAAGTAATTAAAAGAAGAAGAAACTATGATGACTGGATTCTATGGATGGTATATAATAATACTTCCTTAAAATGGTCCGATTTTCTTGCTGAGCCTCTTAACATTAATCAATCATCCTTATCAAAGAATATAAATCTATTAATCGATAAAGAATTTGTGATAAAAGAGAATAAAGAGTACCGAATTACCCGTTCAGGCAAATTAGAGTATTCTAGAATGCTACAAAATTATGACTTAGACAGACAATCAATTTTAAATGAAGAAAGTAAAAGGATTGAAGAGATTACCAAAAAAACTATAAATTTTTTTGCCAAATACAACATTAAAGATGAGGATATTCAATTTAGGTATCTCAACAATATCATAAGATTAGATTATGCAAGAGTTAAAGCAATGTTAACAGATGAGGATGATTTTGATAAGATCTTACTTTTTCTCTCAATGAATCACCCTAATCAATATCCAAATTATATTTCTATGGAAGATTTTTCAAATACTTACGGAATGAAGGAGTCAAAACTAGAGTATTATATTGATGAGATTGTTGAAAATCAGATATATCCAATAAAATTTTTCAAATTAATTGTACCTCCAAATGAACATTATTACTTCCAGGAAAATGAAAGGATAGAGATTATGCTTCGGGCTATAACAGAAGATCATATAACTAAGTTTACCTATTTAAGTAAGTTATTTTCAAGAACATTAGATCTACACACCACTATAAATAACATCTTAGATGATATATGTGGTCTTTTATTTAATGAATGCTTTAAAGATTCTTTAAGTGAATTTTTAAGCAAATATATTAATTACTTAGCGTATAAGATTGAAGCGAAAGTAGAATTAAGAGAAACATTAGATAAATTAGAGGGAATAATCTGGCAGGATATGATACAATTATTTCAATCTCAGAGTTCCGAAGGTTTAAAAGACCAATATGAAGAAAAAATTAGAGAGATTGATAAAGAAATTAAATCTAATCCGGATAATATCGATTTATATAATTCAAAAATATCAATTCTGCTTTATTATGAACAATTAGACTATGTATTGAAATCATTAGAGGAGATGTTAGAGATATTCCCTGAAAATGAAATAGATATAAAAATGAAAAAAGCATCAGTTCAAAGAAGATTGCGAGATGTAGAGAGTGGTTTAGATATCGTCAATGAATTAATTGAGAGATATCCTGAAAATAGTGATCTGCGTAATTATAAAGTCTATTGGTTGCAGTATTTAGATAGAAAAGAAGAAGCATTACAATTAATCCAAGACCTCATCGATGAAATTCCTGATAATGGAACTTATCATGATACGTATGGAGAAATTTTAATGTATTATGAAGAGTATGAAGAGGCTATAGAAAAATTTTTGAAAGCAATTGATGTGGCTGGGAATGAGTGGTATATAAATCAGACTTATATAAAGCTAGGAATCTGTTATAAAAATCTAGACATTTTCGATTTAGCGTTCGAGAATCTTACCAAAGGAAAGAATTTAATGGAAAAGAGCTCAATCGACCCTGAGACTCAACAAAAATGGCTTACAATTGTAAATCTTTTTCTTACTGAAATAGAACAATATATCTAAGTTTAATAATAAAAAATCAGGTTTCAATCTTTAAATTTATAATAATAACTAAAAGAATATTAAATAGAAAATAGACTGTATTATTAGAAATATATGTAATAAAAATACATAATTTAGAGAGTAATTCTAATGGATGAATTGAGAAGCAAGCGATATCGAGATAAGATTCAGCATATTTTTAACTACATTCAAGAGCTACCATTAGAACCGAAAAATGAACTTGAAAAACGTGGAATTTTTTATTCTCTTCAAACTTCTATTGAAGCTATGGTCGATTTAATTGCAATGCTCGTAAAAGATTTAGGGATTCAGGTAAAAGATGATAATATAAATATTTCTGAAATTGTAAAAGTCAGAAATTTAGAATTTGAATTAGGTGAGAAATTAAAAAAAGCAAATGGGTTAAGAAACATCATAGTTCATCGTTATAATGAAATTGATGAAAAGTTAATATTAGATTCCGTTGAAGTAGTCAAAAATCTTTTATTACATTGGATTGAAATTATTGAGGAATGTATAGATGAAATCAGTTGAACTCAGAAAAATAAAAGAAAAGTTGAAGTTTTTAGAGGAAAAATATGAGGTTGTGGTTTATGGATCTCATGTGGAGGGAGGAAAGCGCCCAGATTCTGATATTGATGTAGCTATACTTTCATATGAAACAAATAAAGAAAAAAATGTTAAATTGCTGGAAGAACTCTTAGGGAAGTTTCCTTCAAAATATGATATTCGAATATTTGAATTATTACCTATATATATACAAATTTCTATTGTTGAAAATTATAAGATTATTTTTGGTGATCCATTAGAGATTTCAGAGTATTTTTACTATTTTCGCAAAAAATGGGATGATTGTAAACATCGAATTTTATCTAACCAATTTTCAAGTTATCACGAACGCTTATCCTTAATTAGATAAACACTTGCGATAAATAAAAGAAATACTCATAAGTTAATCTATATAAAATTCGAAAATTTGAATATAAAATTAGAAATTCTAATTAATTCTGATTATTTTTAGAGTAAATTTGTTTCAAAATTTTCAATATTATCTTTTTTGGATAAAAAGAAAAAGTTAATATGATCTTATTTTATATATTTTTTCAGAGATTAAGCTATGAATGATACAATTTTTGATTTAGATATATCAAAAACAGATTATAAATCTATATTTAAGAAATTCCCTACACCTACTTATCTGTGGCAAAAAAAAGATGATGATTTAATATTAATTGATTATAATAATGCTACAAAAGAAATCACAGATGAGAAAATAATAAATTTTTTAGGGATTAAAGCTTCAGAGCTATATAAAGAAGAACCTCAAATTTTAGAAGAACTGTACAGTTGTATTAATGAACAGAAACGTATTTCTCGAGAATTGATATATCAATATCAATCTACAGGACAAGAAAAAATTCTCTTTGTAATTTATGATTTTGTTAAACCAAATTTAGTATTAGCTCATACAAAAGATATTACTGAGCAAAAAAAAGCAGAAGAAAAATTACGGGAAAGTGAGATACATTTTCGTTCCATTGTAGACAATTCTCATGATGGAATTCTTATTGTAAATAATAATTATCAATTCACCTATGTTAATAATGTATTATGTCAAATTTTAGATTACTCTTATGAGGAGATTGTTGGTCAAGATTTTCGAAATTTCTTAGATGAAGAAAGTAGAAAACTTGTAGCAGTTCGTTATATTCGCAGACAAAGAGGAGAGAAAGTACCTCCCAGATATGAATTTAATGTTATAAGGAAGGATGGTGAAAAAAGGCGCGTAGAAATAATTTCTACAGTAAATACAGAGTTAAGGGGAGGAATAACGACCATTGCTCAAATCTTGGATATTACAGAGCGTAAAAAAACTGAACAAAAACTAAAAGAATCGGAAAAAAAATTCAGGAGAATATTTGAAGATTCACCATTTTCTGTAGTTTTAATTAATTTAAAAGGAAAGATTATTGATTGTAATCCAGCAACAGAAAAATATAGTGGTTATAAAAAGGATGAATTGGTTGGTAATAATTTTAGAGATCTTTCATTAATTCATCCAAAATTTTTACTTCCACTTCAAGAAGCTTTTAATCGATTTTTAAAAGGAGAAAAAATTTATAATACAGATATTCAAATGTATAATAAAAATGGAGACTTGATATGGACCAATTTACAAGCTTCTCGGGTCAAATTAAATGGTGAAACATTTTTTCAAGTTATAATACACAATATTACAAAACAAAAAAAAGCAGATCTTGTTATAAAAGAGCAGATTAGAAGATTACAAGAATTAAATCAAATTCAAAAGGAATTTATTACTAGAGCTTCTCACGAATTAAAAACTCCTTTAATGTCTATAAGTGGGGCGAGTGAACTTCTAATTGATATTTATAATGATAAATTAGATAATAATGCTATGGAAATGCTTGAAATTATTCAAAGAAATAAACAACGATTAGAATTTCTTATTAATAACTTACTTGATATCGTCCTTATAGACTATAAAAAACTTAAATTAAGTAAACAATCAATTAATATTAGTAAGATAATTCGAGAAATAGCTAATGAATTGAAGTATTTTAAAAAAAAAAGTGAAATCAATTTAATTTTAGAGCTTCCTGTAAGTGTAATGGTAAATGTAGATAAAATAAGATTTGAACAGGTTATTACGAATTTACTTTTAAATGCTATTAAAAATTCACCTCCTAATAGTGATATTAAAATTGTTGTTAAACATAAAGGAAAAAGTGTTAAAATATCAATAAGCGACACAGGAATAGGCTTAACTGAAGATGAAATGAAAAGAATATTTACTAAATTTGGTAAAATAGAAAGATATGGTAAAGGATTAGAATTTCTTGATATTCAAGGTTCTGGTCTTGGATTATATATCTCAAAAGAAATTATTGAATTACATGATGGACATATTAGTGTAGAATCCGCTGGAAGAAATATGGGAGCAAAATTTACAATTGAATTACCAAAAGAATAAATCTATCTTTTAAAAAATAAAAAACAGTTTTTATTATTAAAAATTTTAGATAAAGAAAAAATATATAGATATCAAAAAAGAGGGTTAGTGAAAGAATTACAGGGTATAAAATTAGGATGGGGATCATTTGTTATACCTGAAAAATTCTTATTATTTGTCGAAACTATGTTAAAAGTATTTGATATTAAATCTTCTCACTTTAGAGTATGGATGCAAGAAATATAAATAAAATCAGTTGAGTTTAAAATTCTTCTTTTCTAGATTCTTTCTACTAAGATTGAAAGAATGTTATTCCCAAATCCTCCAAAATTACATGTAATCCCAGTTTCCGCACCTTCGACTTGTCTCTTACCCGCTTCCCCTCTTAATTGCCAAAATAATTCTACTACCTGAGCAACTCCAGTAGCTCCTAAGGGATGCCCACGTGCCTTTAGTCCTCCTGAAGGATTGATTGGTATTTTGCCTCCTATTTCAGTTAAACCTTCGTGTGCAGCTTTAGCGCCTTCACCTTTCTTGAAAAATCCTAAATCTTCACTCTGGATCGCTTCAAGAATAGAAAATGCATCATGAGCCTCACACACATCTATATCCTGAGGTTCTTTTTTTGCCATTTTATATGCTTGTTCTGAACAGGTTCTTAAAGCTTTAAGAGAGGTAATATCTTCCCGTTCATAAACTATGTGAGTATCTGTAGCTTGTCCAATACCAGAAATTATAATTGGAGTGTCACAGAATTCCTTAGCATTATCTGCATTACATAATACTAAAGCTGCAGAACCATCTGAAATAGGACAAATATGGAAAAGTCTTAAAGGGTCTGCTATTACTGGATTAGTTTTATCATCATTGAGAAAATCATGAACATTATCCCAACTCCCCTTTCCTTTTTGTATGGCACTCTTCATAAAATCTTCGATTGTTCTTTGAAAATGTGCATTTTGGTTTAAAGTGCCATTCTTATGATTTTTAATGGCAATATCCGAAATCCAATCAAGCTCAGCATTATATTTTTCAAGATATGCTCGTGTTAACATACCTCCAAATGAAGGAAGAGAGACGCCATGACGTCTTTCTGCTTCTGGATGTGTCAAAGTAGCTACATTTGAAGTCACATAACCAGGAGTTGTGATATGCGTCATTTTTTCACCACCTACAACTAAAACTAAATCACTCATACCAGAGGCAATTGCTTGAAAGCCAGCTTTAATGGCAGATCCTCCTGAAGCTGGTCCGTTCTTTATATGATCTGCCGCAGCAGGAATTAAACTTATTTTATCAACAAGAGCACTAGCAATACCTGAAAGCTGATTAAAAATCCCAGGGCTCATTGCTCCAACATAAACAGAATCAAAATCTTTATTATCAGTATTAGAATCTTCAATTGCCTTTAAAGATGCTTCAGATAAGAGTTCCATCAAATCTTTGTCTTCTAATCTTCCAAATTTGGTATGTCCAACTCCTATAATTGCAACTTTATTCATCTTTTCATACTCTTTAATTTAAGTAAAAAAAATAAAAATTGAATTTGAAAATTTATACTATTTGGGATTCTCGTTCTTTACGATTGTTGCCACTCCCATTCCTAAACCTACACACATAGAAGATATTGCGTATTCTTTTCCAGATTCTTCTAGTTGATGCAGATTTGATCCGATTAACCTACAACCAGTAGCCCCAGTTGGGTGTCCTAGAGCAATTGCTCCCCCCCAAGGATTAAAACGTTCATCTCTCCAATCTAAGTTTAAATCATAACAACAAGCATGAATTACCGAGCTAAATGCTTCGTTTATTTCAATAAAATCCATATCATCGAAAGTCATGTGAGCTCTATTTAAAGCTTCGGGCATAGCTTTTATAGGTCCGGTAAGTTGTAAAACTGGATCTACTCCTACAGAGGCAAAATTTACAATACTCGCCCTTGGTTTAAGCCCTAATTCTTCAGCAAGACCTCTTGTCATCCATAATTGAGCTGCTGCGCCATCACTAGTAGGACAACTGTTTCCTGCTGTTAAAAAAGCCGTACTTTTCCTCCCAACAATGGTTCTTAAACTAGCTAATTTTTCTATAGAAGTTCCAGGTCGGGGTGATTCGTCTCTATCTGTTAACACAGATAAGCTTGAATCTTGAGCAATGTCATTTTTTTCATCTAACATTAGATTTCCTTTTTCATCTATGTTTGGGCACCAGATCGGTTCAATTTCTTTCCCTCTTTCATTCCAAGTTGAACAAGTTTTTTCATGTGAATGTAATGATAAGCTATCTACTTCATTTCTATATTCCTCAAGAGTCACACCTGCTTTTTTCATCCAAACTTGTCCCATATCATGAGCAGATTGTATTTGACCAGCGAAACTTGTTTTGTATTCTTTTAATTTAGCTGCAACTTCTGGGTGAGAAATTATTTTCTTATTTGGCGCTATCATCACCGGTTTGTTTTGCTCTTTATCAAAAATATAGGAATCAGACATTATAGGGTATTTGTTTTGAACTTCTACACCTCCACAAATGACACAATCATGAATTCCAGAAGCAATTGCTTGCCAAGCAGAAATAACTGCTTGAGCACCACTCGCGCATTGTCGATTTATAGAGAATCCTGGGACAGTAATGGGCAAATGTGCAGATAATGCAGCGGTTCTACCAATATCTAAAGCACAATCACCAATCTGACTATTACACGAGACAATAGAATCACCAATAATATGGGGATCAAATTCATTTCTATCAACAAGGGTTCGATAACAGTGAGCAACTAGATCATCACCTCTATGTCTGAAGATAGTACCTCCTCTTCTACCTATAGGAGTTCTTACATAATCAACTAAAATAGGCTCCCTTTTAGAATTTTTAAAGTATTTTTCATACATATATGTTGGTTCTGCCATCATTTTACACTTTAACTAATATTTTGTTAAGACAAATGAAATTTTCTTAAAGAATTTTATTTTTATTCCCATTAATTATATCCATTAAATATTAATTATGAAGTAAAATTCATACTTATGAGTAGAATATGATGTTAAAAGGAATCCATTTTCTGTTGACCTATGCTTGTAATTATACATGCGACCATTGCTTTTTATATTGTAGTCCAAGTTCGAAAGGTACTTTTACGTTAGGGAAAATTAGACAAGTTCTTGAAGAAGTTGTTAAAATAGGGAGTATAGAATGGATATATTTTGAAGGTGGTGAACCTTTCCTTTATTATCCAATAATGGTGGAGGGTTTAAGATTAGCAAAGGAATTAGGATTCAAAACGGGAGTAGTGACGAATTCATATTGGGCCACAAGCGTGGAAGATGCGGAAATTTGGCTTAACCCTATTTCTAAAATAGGAATTTCAGAATTAAGTATTAGTAATGATACTTTTCATTATGGAACTGAAGAATTAAATTTATCTAAAACGGCTGAAAAAGCGGTAAAAAATTTGAATCTACCTTCCTCTTCAATTTGTATTGATAAACCCACTGTAGAGGAGGGGATTGATAAAGATCAAGAAAAGGGAGAACCTGTGATCAAGGGAGGGGCAATGTTTAGAGGTAGAGCTGTCGAAACTTTAACTGAAAACTTACCTCGAAGATCATGGGAAGAAATGAATAAATGTCCTTATGAAGATTTAGAAGGGCTTGGAAGAGTTCATTTAGACCCATTTGGAAATGTGCATATCTGCCAAGGTTTGAGCATTGGAAATTTATGGGAGATTCCTCTTTCAGAATTGATTAAGAATTATAAGGTAAATTCTCACCCTATCTGTGAACCTTTAAATCGGGGGGGTCCTGCCGAATTAGTAAGAGAATACCAAGTTGAACATGAAGATGAGTATGTGGATGAGTGTCATCTTTGTTATCTTGCTAGATTAACATTGTTAGAAAAATTTCCACGATATCTTTGTCCTAGGCAAGTATATGGATTGGAATAAGGAGTTATATTCTTAATTTTAAGTATTTTAAAGGATTTGATCTTTTTCTCTTTACCAATAATAAAAAAATAATTCTAAATTATTTTAAAAAAAGGTTCCTTCTTTTCTATGGATACTACTAACTTTGCTTACTTACTTCTACATAGGAAAAAGTGATACTAAAGAGATTATTAAATATTTAGACATTCTAAAAGCAATAGAAAAAAATAAGGTATAAAAAATTCTGTAATTACATCAAACATTTATATAAAGAGCAGGTTTGAATGGTTTTGCTCTGATAGATCTATGCTTGGGATCGAAATCATTGTTTATTACAATCAAGGTTTTTACTCGCTTTTCTATATAAGACTTATAATGTTTAAGCAACTTAATCTCATCTATTTGGGGTAATTTCTTTTCCCACATCCGTTCTTTTAATTGAGTTTTTATAAAAGGGATAAGATCTTTGTTAGATATTAACTCTTTATCTTTTTTCAGATTGGCTATTATTTGATGAAAATTATCCTTTTTTAATGATATTAGATCTAAAACTCTATATTTCCATTTGGGAGCTGTATATATATATATTTTATTAAATTTTTCTGATTTTACTACTTTTTTTATATTGAAAACATCTTCGATAACATTTGAGATATATTCAAATTCAAGTTCAAGATTTTTATCAATGTATTGTTTATTAAAATCTCCCCATGCTTGAGTTGATATAAAATTCTCATTTCCAGCAATTTCCCATAATTCATCACACAAATGTGGCATAGTTAATGAAAGAATTTTCAACCAATCGGGATAAATAAGATTAAAGACTGTTAGGAAGTCATCTATATTATCAGTATCCCTAAAAAATTCCTGTATCAGATTAAAAGTCTCATAAAAAGAAGTTTGGAGATATCTTCTTATATTAAATTTTACCAATGCCTTATCTGCATCTATGAATTTCTTGGTAATTTTTGATAGCATTGCTTTTGAATATTTAGAATTAATCTTTTCATATTTTGCTTCGCTACCCCTTAATTGCTTTACTTTATCAGAAAAAAATTCGAAGAATTTGAAGATATGGTTTCTTACTGCCTCAATTTCTTTCTTACGGAAATCCATGTAGGCACTGAAATCAGCGTTGTGTGATATATAAAATCTAAATAAATCAGCTCCATAATTCTTTTGAATATCTGCTAGAGAAATTACATTTCCCTTTGATTTACCCATTTTCTGACCTTCAATAATCACAGGTTCAATTAATGATATTAATTTTGGCCAATTTTTTTCTGGAAAAATGGCTACATGGTGGAAAATATAAAAACTTAAATGGTTAGAGATATGCATTATAGCTGTATGACGATGGTCAACAGGATACCAATATAGAAACTCTTTTCGTAGTTCATTAAGGATTTCTTTACTAACATTAATTTTATTTGAGAGTTCGCTAGCATCTCCTTTTTCTAAAAAAACATAGTCGAACAATTCTGGAGTTAATTGTTCTGGTTTGATTTGATAATCTTTTATTTTATATGAAATTGTATAAAAAGCCATATAGATTGTTGAATCACTCAGAGATTCTATAATCCATTCTTTATTAAAAGGTAGTTTAGTGCCTAAACCTCTTTTTCTAGCACATGGTCTTTTTTCTAACCAATTAAAGATATTCTCAAAGTTTAATCGATATTTTTTTGGTACAATTTTCATCTTATTGAGACATTTAAAGGCTTCTTTTTTCCAATCTCCTGCTTGAAAATTTAGAAACCATTGATCCTTTAGAATAGAAACGGTAACTTCTGTACCACATCTACATTTAAGGTTTTTCGTAACCGGAATATATAATTTGTCTGCTTTATTTTCTTCAATCAAGTTATATGAGACTTGTCTAGCAGCATCACTAACTTTCATTCCTTGATATTTTCCACATTTATAATTAAGCACACCATTATAAAACTCGTCCTTATAATTTTCGCTTGTTGCTAAATCAAGTTTTTCAGTATCTTTTTGAGAATTAACTTCAAATTTATCACAATAGATTTTTGCTGGTAAGTCTTTAAATCCTTTTAAATCAATTATCTTAATTGGATATATTAATTCTATTTGTCTTTCATTCAGATTATACCTATTAATTAAATCAGTATTCTTTTGTAAATCAATTAAGGCAATATAATCATAAGGAGCGTGAGCGGGAACTGAATAGACTACACCTGTAGCTGTAGCCGTTTCAACAAAATCTCCTGGTAAAATAGGAATTTCTTTAATACCATAAACATCCGCAGCTCTCTTTCCAATAAATTCTTTTCCACTAAACTTATCCAAGATATTAACATCTTTACCTTGATTCTCTAATAGGAATGATGCTTCTTCGGAAATATACCAGATCTCATTATTCACAGAAGCTTTTATATACTTTCCATCAGGATTAATCCAGATATTTGTAACTCCGTAAATAGTTTCTGGTCTTAATGTTGAGGCAACAAGAAAACCATCTTCAAAAGGGAATTTTATACAAACGTACTCATTAATACTTAGGTCCAATTCATCTCCACTTGAAATATCATCTTCTCCAACAGCGTTTTTGTCTTGAGGGCAATATAAAATCGGATATTCGCCTTTTTCAATATATCCTCTATCTTTAAAATGTAAATATTGCCATTCTATAAATTTATTATAAATGATATCTCCAGTTGTAAAGGCTCTTCTCCAATCTAAGCTCATTCCCATTGACTTAAAATCATCTTTCATTGTCTTAGAAAAATAATTTACAATGTTCCATGGTTCCACAAAACTTTTAATAATCATCTCAATTTCTTTCTGATCATTAGTATGTAATGATAGATATTCTCTCATCCGGCTAATTATTACATGATCTTTTCGTTTAATTGAAGAAGAAATAGCTAAAACAGGAGTACCTGTTATATGGAATGACATTGGATACAAAACATTATATCCTTGTGCTCTATAATATCTCGCAAAAACATCACCATTAACAAAACTCCTTCCATTACCTATATGTAAAGGCCCAGAAGCATATGGATAAGGTGAAGTTATAAATAATTTTTTTTTATTTAGATCTGGATTTGCTTCGAATACTCCTACTTGCTCCCATCTATTTTGCCATTTTTTTTCAATTTGTTGTGGATCATACATATTTCTTCCCTTTTTTTGGAGTTTTCCGTCTATTTTTTTTATTTCATACTGAATTTAGAAACCACTCATATTCTCTTTCAATTAATATTACACGCCAAGCGAACAAATCCGTGAAAATTATAAAAGAAAAAGAACGGAGGGATTTGCTTCGCTTAAAATAATAATAAAACTGCGAGTAAATCAACAAAGGGTACTTTTTCCCTTATATTCATCTTTAAAGCAGTTTTATTTAAAATCATTATAAGAAGTATATATGATTTTATATTAAAATATTTTTAGGTAGTTAAATTGCTTTCTTTACAAATCCTAAATTAATTAATAATCCATTTAATTACTTAGTCCGTTGCGATGATCTGTTTTTGAAAAATTGTGAAAATTATTAAATATGATTTCTTATTTCTTACCTTTACATCTTGATTATAAAATATTATTTATTTTCAAATGGTAATAAGGAATAAGGATATCATGAAGGATATTACTGAACATCAGAATTCTGAAGTAGAATTTAGAAATAACATGAAAATATGGCAATTATCTCTTGATGCTATAAAGGAGGCTATTTTTCTTATTGATTTAAATCATAAAATTCTGCAATGCAATAAAGCAACTTTAGATATTTTTCGGAAGTCAAACTACAAAGAGGTTATTGGACATTATTGTTGGGAATTGATGCATGATAATTCAGAACCAAAAGAGTTGTGTCCTCTAAAACGTATGCAACAATCTGGTAAAAAAGAGACTGTAATTGAAATGGTTAACGGTTGCTTAGTAGAAATTTCTGCAAATCCTGTTTTTGATTATAAAGGAGAAATTAACGGGGCCGTTCATGTCATCACTGATATTACTAGTCGAAAGCGAATAGTAGATGCATTAAGAGAATCAGAACAACAATATCGCACGATTCTCAATTCTTTAAATGATCCTATGCACGTTATAGATAAAGAATTAAAGATCATATTTCAAAATCCAACCATGGTAAAATGGCTTGATAAATTGAATTTGAAGTCAGATATTATTGCCAAAAACATTTTTGAAGTATTTCCTTTCTTAGATTATGATAAAATCTATAATGAATATTCAAAAGTTTTTAAAACGGGAGAACCATTTGTCACAAGAGAAATAACTGAATTGTTCAATAAAAAAGTGTTTACTGAGATTATAAAAATTCCAATTAAAAGTGAAGGTAAAGTTGATCAAGTTATTACTATTATACGAGACATTACTGAACAAAAGGAAGCAGAACAAAAATTAAAAAATTCTGAAGAAAAATACCGTTATTTAATTGAAAATTCTATTGAAGGTGTTTGGGTTATAGATTCAGGAGCAAAGACAATTCTAGTTAATCCAAGTATGTCAAAGATTTTAGGTTATAAAGTAGAAGAAATGATTGGAAAACCTCTTTTCTCATTTATGGATAAAAAAGAGAAAGAAATTACTAAAAATCATTTAGAAAAACGAAAGAAAGGTATTTCTGAAGAAAGAGATGCCTACTTTCTTCATAAAAAAGGTTATAAAGTATATTTGAGAATAAGAGCAACCCCTATCTTTGATATTGAGGGAAATTATGAAGGCACTTCCGCATTTTTAGCAGATATAACCCAAAGAAAGTTAACAGAGCAAGCATTAAAAGAATCTGAAGAAAAATATCGACTAATTTCAGAAAATACAGATGATTTAATTGTTGTTTATAATGAAAATGAACTTGTAGATTATTTTAATACTGAAACTCATTCAAGGATTTTAGGTTATAGTACTGAAAAATTTAAAGATAAAGTTTTTAGGGATGCTTTAGTACATGAAGATGATAGAGAAATTGCAGAAACTAAGGTAAGTGAAGGGCTTAAAAAAGGAAGCTATTATTATCAATTTAGGTTGAAACATAAAAGTGGAAATTATATATGGTTTGAAGTAACAGGTAAAATATTTGAAGATAATTATGGAAACACAAAGATTCTATGTGTATCAAGGAATATCGATGCAAAAAAATCAGCAGAATATAAAATAAAAGAATCCGAAGAAAATTTCAGAACTATTGCTGAACAGGCATTTATAGGAACTCTAATAATCCAAGATGACAAAGTGGAGTACGTGAATAGTGCTTTACTACAGATTTTTGAGTATTCTCATGAAGAAATTAATAATTGGAGAAAAAAAGATCTCGTCAAGCTAATTTACCCTGAGGATTTACAATATTTAAGAGAGTATCGCGAAAAATTACGAGCTGGTGAATCTGACATAAAACGGTATTATACGTATAGAGTATTTACCAAATATGGTAAGATAAGATGGATCGACCAATTCTCGAGACCTATTATTTATCGAGGAAAACGAGCAGAATTAGTCTCTATCATGGATATTACTGAAAAGAAGAGAGCTGAACAAGAATTAATGAAACTTAACAGCTTAAAATCAGAGCTTCTTAGAAGAACTTCCCATGAGTTGAAAACACCACTTGTTTCAATTAAGGGATTTTCTGATCTTTTGTTAACTGTCCATAAAGATAAATTAGATGATTATGTGTTAGCTACTATTCATGAAATAAAACTTGGATGTGAAAGACTAGAAAATCTTATTCAAGATATTTTAAAAACCTCTGAATTAGATTCCAAATCAGTTGAATTAAAAAAATCAGAAGAAAATTTATCATTTCTAATAAAACTATGCGTAAAAGAATTACAAGGTTTAATTAGGTTAAGAAATCATAAGATTAGCTTAGAAATTCATGATAAGTTAATAGCTAGCTTTGAACCTGACCAAATCCATCTCGTCATTAGTAACATTCTTAATAATGCAATTAAATATACACCTCCTAATGGAAAGATTAAAATTAGATCTGCTATAGTAGATGATTCTATTTTAATTTTAATACGCGATAATGGAATAGGAATAACTTATGAAGAAAAAAAAAGGTTATTTTCCCAATTTGGAAAAATTGAACGATATGGACAAGGTCTTGATATCATATCTGAAGGTTCTGGATTAGGATTATTTATAACGAAAAAAATCGTAGAATTACATGGTGGAAAGATATGGGTTAAATCTGGAGGGAGGAACAAGGGTTCCACCTTTTACTTTACACTTCCATTAATTTAAAATAAGAAAAAAAGGATTTAGAAGTGATTATCTCAAAATTAGATTGATTTCAGTTCTTTAATGTTTAATTTTCTATTTGAAAATATAAAAGTAAGAATCAAATTGTACAAAAGTAGAATTGGAATTGAAATCATGATGGGTAAAAAGTATTCCCCATT
>JABXKB010000062.1 GCA_013375485.1 Promethearchaeota archaeon
ACTATAATTACCACTCGTGAAGCAAAATTAGGTATAATAAACTTAAAATTAGATGCTGCTAGTTCAGCACTTGGTTCATTGATTTAATTTTTTTATTCTTTTTTTTTAACAAACTAGATTTTAGTGAGCTTATTTCCATCTCTAAATTCCTTACTTAAGATTTAAATTATAATAAAAATAATTATTTTATAATAAAATTTGAAGGTGACCAATATAGTAATTATAAATTCTGAAGGTAAATATGATGATAATTATTATTTAATAGATGGTATGACATTGGGAGTGCCTAAATTTCTTTCAATTTATATTATTGAGCAAAATGGAATGCGTTTGATGATTGATGTTGGAGAAGCATTAAAAGCTCGTAAAATTATAAAAAAACTCAAAGATTTCGGTCTTTATCCTATTCATAAAATCGTATTAACTCATTCTCATTGGGATCATGCTCAAGGTATCTCAAAATTGTATAGTTTAATGAAGGATTCGGATGTAGAAGTTTTAGCTTCAGAAAACGCGGTAGAAAATTTGAAAAATCCAGAAAAAATGATTAAAGGATTTGAAGGAATTGAGGGTGTATATCCTTTTGAGGAGGTTATTCCTCTAAAGGAAGGTGATATAATTGACATAAACGGATTAAAATTAGAAGTTATAAATTTTTTTGGACATACAATGGATAATATTGCTTTATTTGATAAATCAAATAGAAACATATTCGTAGGGGATTCTATTCTAAATAGATTAGACCAAGATGCTTTTTCTGTTCCTCTAATGCCCCCCGATTTCCATGAAGAAGAACTTCTTAAAACTTTTAATAAATTACGAAAAATGAAAAACGAGTTGAACTCCATCTCTTTAGGTCATTTTGGAGTATGGAAAGATAATCACTTTGAGCAAATATTAAATGAAATGGAAGATCTATACTTTAAAGTAAAGAACTCACTAATTAAATGGTATAATGAAAATCCGTCGATTGACTATATAACAAATAAATATTTCAAAACCTTAATCCCAAATTCAAAAGTTTGGAACGAGAAAGCTTTTGTTATTATGATTGAAATGATGATAAACGGCTTAAAGCTAAGCGAATTTATAAAAGCAGAAACTGCTTTACATTAATCAAAAATATTTTTCTTTTTTATATAAAATATCATTCTACTTTATTTAGAAGTTCAAGTATTATATTACGTGTTATATGTGGGTCAGCCTGTCCCCTTGTCTTGGCCATAACCCTTCCTATTAGAGCCTCTATTGCTTTTGGATTTACACGACAATCTTTTACAATTTTGGGGTTTTCTTTAATAACTTCATTACTAAATTTTTGAAGGAGAATTTCATCAGAAATTCTTTTTTTACCTTTATTTTCGAGAATCTCCATAATTGAGAAACCATCCATCATATCATCTACGATATTTTTAGCAATTTTGGTAGTTATTTTCCCTTCATTGATATATTTAACTATATCTACTATTTGGTGGGGGTAAAGTTTTGTATCTTTTATTTTTCTGTTTTGTTCATTTAACCCTCTTGATATATCATTCATCAACCAATTACAATATTGCTTGTACTCATTTGGTCCAAATGAAGCGTCTGAATTTACACCATCCTCGTAAAAATCAGCAATATCTTTATCTAAAACCAAATTATCTGAATCGAATTCCGACAAATTGTAATCTCTACGAAGTCTTATTGATCTCTCACTTGGCATTTCAGGTAATTCATCTTTTACTTTTTGAATAAAAATATTGTCTATTTCTATTGGAACTAAATCCTGCTCTGGAAAATATCTGTAATCTGCCTCAAATTCTTTTGTTCGCAATGAAATTGTTATTCGTCTTTTATCGTCCCAATGTCTCGTTTCTTGTATTAACTTTTTTCCTCTTTTGAGTAAATTCTTTTGTCTTACAATTTCATGTCTTAAAGCACGTTCTACTTCTTTAAAACTGTTGATATTTTTAACTTCACTCCGGTCATGACCCTTTATTGAGATATTTGCATCAACTCTAACTGAACCTTCAAGATCAAGATTTGAAATTCCGGAATACTGAACAATTGATTTTAATTGCTTTAAAAATTCACGAGCTTCTTCAGGTGAGCTCATAACTGGTTCTGTCACTATCTCAATTAATGTAACTCCAGATCTATTATAATCCACAAGTGTATAGGGTGAAGTTGCTATACTTCCTTTATGCACTAATCTAGCTGGGTCCTCTTCTAAATGAATTCGATTGAGAATTATATCTTTCTTATGTGAATTTAGTTTAATGGTAATGTTTCCTCCATCTGCAAAAGCTTTTCCACCTGCTTTATTGTATTGGCTAATCTGGAAATTTTTCGACATATCGGGATAAAAATAATTTTTTCTAAAAAAATACATTGATTGATTTATTTCACAACTTAACGCGATTGCTAATCTGGTGGCAAATTCAATAGCTTTTTTATTTATTACTGGAAGTGACCCTGGGAGTCCAATACAAATAGGGCATACATAAGAATTTGGCTCTGCTCCGCGATAATTGTTACTACAGCTACAAAAAAGTTTTGTATTGAGATTTGTTAATTGAATATGGGCTTCTAATCCGATAATAATATCATAATCCTGACTACTCAAATTAGTTTCCTCCTTTTGTAACTGGAGCAATTTTACGATAGATATCTAAAACTTGTTCTAGCTGATAACCTATGTTCAGAATTCCTTTCTCATCAAAATAATCACCAATAATTTGAAATCCTACTGGCATATTATAACTATCAAAACCACATGGGAGTGATAATGCGGGAATACCAGCTAAATTAACAGGACATGTTAAAATATCTGCGAGATACATCTGTAAAGGATCATTAATTAATTCTCCAACTTTAAAGGCTGTAGAAGGCATGGTTGGACAGACAATTGCATCGCATTTTTTAAATGCTTCTACGAAATCATTTTTTATTAAAGTTCTGACCTTAAGAGCCTTTATATAGAACATATCATAATACCCTGCAGATAGTGCATAAGTCCCTAAAAAAATTCTCCTTCGCACTTCAGGTCCAAAATTTTCAACTCTTGTTCTACTAAAAACGTCGTAAACATCCCCTGAAAGATTATCACTCATTTTACCATATCTTAATCCATCATACCTCGCTAAATTTGAACTTGCTTCACTCATACAAAGTAAATAATATGTAGCTACGGTATATTCTAAATGAGGTATAGAAATGTCTATGATTTTAGCTCCTAAACCTTCTAATTTATTAATAGCTTTTTTAACAACGTTCTTTACTTCTTTATCAACTCCTTCTCCGAAGAATTCTTCTGGTACTCCTAAAATTTTTTTATCAATAGGTTTCTTTAATTCTTCTGTATATTTTTCAATTTGATTATCTACAGAAGTAGAATCGAGGGGATCCTTACCTGACATTATTTCAAGCATTAGTGCTGAATCATGAACGCACTTAGTAATTGTACCAATTTGATCTAATGAATTTGCAAATGCAACTAAACCATATCTAGAAACTCTGCCATATGTAGGTTTTAATCCGACAACTCCACAAAATGAAGCAGGACAACGAATACTCCCTCCAGTGTCACTTCCCAAAGCTAATATAGCTTGTCCTGATGCGATACTAGCAGCAGAACCACCGCTCGAGCCTCCTGGAACTCTTGAAAGATCCCATGGGTTATAGGTAGGGCCATAATAGCTATTTTCTGTGGAGCTACCCATAGCAAATTCGTCCATATTTGTATTACCAAGATGAATTGCTTCATTTTGCTGAATAAGACGCTTAATTACGAAGGCATTATAGGGTGGGTGATAATCTTTCAATATTTTTGAACCACAAGTTGTTGGAAAATCTTTAACACAAATAAGGTCTTTATTGGCTAAAGGTAACCCATATAGACTACCAATTTTTTTGCCATTTTTTAAATCTCGATCTAGTAATTTTGCCTTTTCTAAAGCCTTTTCTTTCGATAAATTAACAAAAGAGTGTAGTATAGGCTCAGTTTCTTCTATTCTTTGAAAACAAGTCTCTAATAACTCTTGAACTGAGATATCCATATTTTTAATCTTCTCAATTAATTCATATCCCATGTATTCAAAGAGTTTCATTGGAATCGAGCCAATATCTATTGAAAGTATTATGATCAATAAAAAATAGATAATAATTAATACTTAAGTATGATGATTAAATTTAATTTCTTAAGGTGATTTTCTTAACATAGTTCTGGGGAATGGAATGGCATCTTTAATATTATCTATTCCACATAACCACATGATGACTCTTTCAACACCCACTCCATAACCAGAATGGGGTACACTACCATAGCGTCTTAATTCAAAATACCATTCATAATTTTTTGGATCTTCACCATCAGCTTCTAATCTTTCTATCATATTATCAGTTAATAAAGAACGCTCTGACCCACCAACAATTTCACAATATCCTTCCGGTGCTAACATATCAAAACATAATGCTTCTTTTGGATTTTCATTACTGGGTGGTTTATAAAATCCCATGATCTCTGTGGGGTAATGGGTGACTACAACTGGAACTTTAAAATGATCTGCTATTTTTGCTTCTTCAATAGTTCGTAAATCCTTACCCCAAGGAACATTCATTTTATATTTTGTATTGAGAATATCTAAAGCTTCTGAATATTTTATAGTGGGATATTCTGCTTCAGCATAATGCTCTAATAGTTTGATATCTCTCTCTAATATTTCTAGTTCTTTTCTATTATGCTTTAAAACCTGCTTAACAATAAATCTAATTTCATTCTTCGCAACTTCAGTCACTTCATCAAGTTGCATCCACGCAGCTTCCATCTCAGCCATCCAAAATTCTGCTAAATGTCTCGAAGTTTTAGACTTTTCTGCTCTGAATGTTGGAGCCATATTATATATTTTCCCTAATGAAAAAATCCCTGCCTCCGCGTATAATTGCCATGTTTGGGAGAGATATGTTATGTCATCAAAGTATTTAACTTCAAATAGAGTAGCACCCCCTTCAGACTGACTAGGTTGAAAAATTGGTGCATCGAATTCATAATAGCCGTGACTTCTAAAAAATTCATGTATAGCTCCAACAACTGTATGTCGGATTTTTAAAATTGCATTTAATTTCCTTGATCGTATCCATAGATGTCTATTGTCATATAAAAGTTCAGGTGATTGATGCTCTGTTATTGGGAACGGTTCAGCGATTTGAACAATTTCTAAGTCTGATACAGAAACTTCATAACCTGTAGGAGCTCTATCATCCTTTTTTAACTCACCCGAAACTTTAACTGAAGATTCAATAGTTAATTTTTCAGCTCTTTCAAAAATCTCTGGATTTTTAGCTCTAGAAACAACACATTGGATTATGTTTGATTCATCCCTCAAAACAATGAATACAAATTTATTTGATTTTCTTTCTCTATAAACCCAACCTCTTAAATTTACTTTAGCAGAACCATTTTGAAGAGCTTCCCCTATTGTTGTATATTTTGAATCTTTCATTTTCAAATTAAATAATTAATTTACAATTAGTATACCATAGCTAATTATCGAATTCTAAAAAATTTGACTGAAATATTAAATAACCAAATGTAATTTTTAATAATTAATAATATGAAAGTTAAAAACAGTGGCTTCCTGAAATGAATAATAAAATAAATGTTTTAGAATATCTTGACGGTAGACACTATGATAAAAAGATTGAAAGTCGGAAAAGATTTGAAGATGTCCCATTTTATCTAAAAAGTGCTATTGAATATGGAGAACCGATCCTTGAATTAGCATGTGGGACAGGAAGGGTTACAATTCCTATAGCAAAAGAGGGATTATCAATAACTGGATTAGATCTTTTAAATACAATGGTAAAAGAAGCAAAAAGAAAATCAAAAGAAGCTGGAGTGAAAATTGACTGGGTTGAAGCAAATATGACTGATTTTTATTTAAATAAAGAATTCAATCTTGTAATAATGTCAGGATGTGCATTTAATTGGTTTTTAGAATTAGAAAGTGTTGAAAAATGTCTATCTTGTGTAAAAAAGCATCTTAAACCAAAAGCAGGGTTTATTTTTGATGCATTTAATCCTGATTTAAACATATTAATAAGAGAACCTTCAAAAGCTTACCCAAACGCAGAATATCAAGACCCCGATGGGAGGGGGTTAGTTATTGTAAGTGAAAGCACCAGATATGACAAAACTACTCAAATCATTAAAGTTAGATTATCATATTCTATTGCTGATAATACATTCAATAATGAACTGAGATTAAGGATATTTTTTCCACAAGAGTTAGATGCTATACTCAAATATAATGGATTTAAGATTAATGCAAAATATGGTGATTTTGATCAAACTCCTTTCACTTCTGATTCAAGACGTCAGATTTTCTCTTGTCAGGTAAAAATATAATATAGACTAAATTATAGTGGATTTTCTCTTAACATTGACCAATTTGTTATCTCAATCTCAGGGATTTGATATTTTTTCAAAACTTTAAATCCATAATGTTGATACAGTGCTATTTTCTTTTCATCATTAGTATCAAGATAACAAGATAAATGCTCCTTTTCTATCCGACCAAGCATAGGTTTAATCAAGTTACTGGCATAGCCTTTTCCTTGAAAATTAGGATCTACTCCAATATTGAAGAAATACCAGTGACGGTAAGGTACCAGTTCGTGGTGTGTCCTAAGTACAAAATTATAACATAATATTCTATTTGCAGCTTCTTTTCCAACCCTCCGTACTAATTGAAAAACAAGGAAGCTTTCATAATTAATAGAGAATTTAAATCGTGCTTTTTTATTAGGATCTATTAGTTGCCATAGTGCTACTCCTTCAAAATTAAGAGATGTCGAATAAGCTTCTCCATATCTCAAACTGTAACTAACATTGAACTTAAATAAGTTATGTAACTTTTCATCTCTTATGGATGTATCTGGGAAGTAGAATATATGGAGTGGGTCATCATAAAAAGCCCGTGTTAAAGTTTTAACTGCAGGTTTAATATGCTTCCTTGTTAATCGAATCAGATTATTCAATCCATTTTCACATCAAGGAATTTTTAATTTTTTCTCTAATGGAGTATATTATAGTGGATTTTCTCTGGACATTGACCAATTTATAACATTAGTTCCAGGGATTTGATATTTTTTCAAGACTTTGAAACCAAAATGTTGATATAATCCTACATTCTTTTCATTATTAGTGTCAAGATAACATCTTAATTGCTCTTTATCTATTCGAGCAAGCATAGGTTTAATTAAGCTGCTTGCAAATCCTTTCCCTTGAAAATTTGGATCTACACCAATAACAAAGAAATACCAGTGACGTGAAGGTACGAGGGTGAAATGAGTCTTATACACATAATCGTAAACAGAACGTACCTTTTCTAGTGATTTACCTAAAGCAACCGCTAATACAAAATTAAACCAATTTATTGATAAGCTAATAGGTTTATCCTGCTGTTCTTCTCTCGAATCCTCTAATTGCCATAGTGCAATTCCCTCCAATTTAGGTGATGTAGTATAAACTTCACCAAATCTCATACAATAGCGAATGGAGTTTTTCATTAAATGGTAATTTTGCTTAACTCTTTTGGTAGGATCTGGAAAGAAAGCTATGCATACAGGATTGTTTTCAAAAGCTCTAGCAAGCAATTTAGCAGCGAGTTTAACTTGGTTTCTTTTTAATCGAAAGAGATTATCCATTTCATTTCACAATTAAGGATATTTTTATAAACCTCTAAAATCTATTCTTCTTCTTGTCTTTTGAGAAGATATTTAGAGAAGATATTCATATAAAGACACTCTTCAGGAGCCATTTCTGGAGTTAATTGAGGGTTTTCAGTGAATTCAACTTTGCTATTCCTTATTATTACAACTGGAGTCTGCTGATCAGCCTCACTCAATAGAAATTGAGCAGCACTCGCAAGATCATCTGCTACTGCTCTCATAGTAATTTCCATAAGCCTATTGAACAGATCGGGATGTCCACGTAAATCTTCGACGGGTTCAAATCCAGCTGTTGCTATAGCTATACCAATAGTTCCTTTTCTAAGAGGTTGTACTCTTGAATCAGCGATGATGACTCCAAAATTGTCTATTCCAAATTCCCTTCTTAATTTTTTCCAATAATCCCATACAACTTTCTTTAGGTCTTTTGGTAAAAGGACTACATTTCCAATACCCGCATTAGACTGATCGATTCCCGCATTAGCTATGAGAAAATCGTTAACTTTCGCTAATATAACATGTCTCATTCCTCCCAGAATCATCGATGCCTCTTGTAGTATTAGTTCTACATATCTCTCATCCATTTCATAATTTTCTGCTAATTTTTTGGCTTTTTTTGAGACATTCTTAACTTCAGTTAATTTTATTACTCTTCCCTGAGAGGTAGCAACCACTTTTTCAGCAATAACAATGATATCTCTTTCAATTAAGGATTTTCCTTGATCTTTAATAGTTTGAATAATAATCTCCAATAAAGGATCATTTTTTTTGATGAGAGGAAGTCTTATAGAAAATAATTCCATAGCACTTAATAGAATAATACTTATTTGATATATTTTTTACATTTTGTGGAGAAACTATGAAAAAGATATACACTAAATTATTTGATCTTTTAGAAATCGGTGATGATTTTCCAACTGTAATTGTAGGAGTCATAAATTTAAGTCCTGAGTCTTTTTATCGAGGCTCTGTTTATGAAAAACCGGAAAAAATTAGAAAAGCTGCTTCTGAAATGATAAAAAATGGTGCTCAGATCCTAGATATTGGTGGCCGTTCAACTGCTCCCTGGTCTGAAAAAATTTCTATAGAAGAAGAAGTAAACCGCATGAAGATTGCTATGGAAAATGTTTGTGAAATAATTCCAGACAACATAATAATATCAGTTGATACCCAATATCGTGAAGTTGCTGAAAATGCATTTAATATAGCCACCAAAACAAATAGAAAAATAATAATTAATGATGTAAGTTGCTTAAAAACAGATCCCTCTTTAACTGATTTTATCGTAGAAAAAGATCTTCCTATAATCATTATGGCGTCAATGGAAGTACCAGGAGATCTCTGCACGATTGAAGAAATTACTGAAGAGTTTAATAGTACTATTGAAAATCTGAAAAAAAGGGGATACAATGAAAACAATATTATATTAGATCCTGGAATAGGTCATTGGATTGAGAAAAAAACTCATATATACGATTTAAAGATAATAGGGAATTTACATAAACTTAAAGAATTGAATAAACCAATACTGGTGGCTATATCAAGAAAATCCTTTATCGGAACAACTCTAAATATACCGGAACCAGAAAAAAGATTAAATGGTACACTGGCAGCTACTGCAATTGCAATTTATAATGGAGCTCATATAGTTCGCACACATGATGTTACCCAACAACTATTTGAATTTGTAAAAATGTCTAAAGCCATTGATGATTCTACTGAAATTCACCATTAAATTAATCAAATCTATAATAATTTTGAGTTAAGTGATAAGCGGTTTGCCTTAATGAAAATGAATAGACTCTTATTTGTAGCAACTGCTTGTTAAGAGTTAAAGATAAAAAACTTAAGGATGAAATAAAAAAGATCACTGAAAAATCTTTACTAAAATTCTGAAGATTTCATTAAGGATTGGAATTATTATATTACCATTTTATATGATTTTGAAAAAGAGATTGAAAATGTCTTGAAAAATCCTATGAAAAAATTCTTGAATGGATTTTGATAATTTCCTATCTCAATTGGAAATAATAACTATTTGACAATTACTAATTTTTATCAGTAAAGTTTTAATAAATAATTTCATATAGTAGAATAATCATTCTAATTTAGGGCTAAACTCTAAAATTTCTTATAGTTTATATACAGAATAATGTTATAAAAATAATTAAAAAGATAGGGAGGGTCTACAAATGATGAAAATGAAAAAATTTCTATTTATTTTCTTACCTTTGATGGTTATTGCTTTAATTTTAATTCCAAATGTTTATGGAAAAAGAGCTAAGGTAGCGTATATTTATTATAACCATACAAATGATGCAGAATCTTTTAAATCTTTATTAGATGATAACGGTTTCCCTACCAATTTGATAAATATAACTACAATAGAGACAGGAACGTTTAATGGTTATGATATAATAATTATTGGCCATAACACGGGCTCTGATGGTATATGGAGAGGAACTGATTTACAAATATCCATAATAAATGATTCTGATCTCCCCATTATAGGATTAGGTAATGGAGGATATATCTTTTTTGGTTCTAATGGACTCAACCTTAGAATAGGTTATAATTGGGGTGGTAGTGTTTTTTCTACTACAGAGATTGATGTAATAAATAGTTCACATATAATTTTTAATACTCCGAATGATATACCTTCAGGAACTATACAATTATATGCTTCAGGTTGGACTACGGATTTGTCAGTCTTCCAGAGACAGAGAGTCTACTATTTAAATATGACTATTGTTCCAGCAAATATTGAGATTTTTGGTAAAGTACCAAGTTCCTCAAGTCGTTGCTGCCTTCTTAATCAAGATTATAGATACTTTTTATGGGGATTTATAGAATCCCGAGGAAGGATGACAGATATCGGAACAGATTTATTTACTAATGTGGTGAATTTCTATGCAACAGAAGAATCTAAAGGAATATCTGGGTATAATTTATTTATTTTAATAGGAATTATTTCTGTCTCTACAATAATAGTACTCAAGAAAAAATCTAAGAAATAAAGATAAGGGTGATTCTGACAAGGTTTTATATCATTATTATAATGCTTTAAAGATTTATGAAAAAATGTGAAAATGACTTTTTTTTTTACTTTTTCTGGCTTGTAATTTGTCTGATTTTATGATAATAATAAACTCATATTAGAAATTGCATAATTGGGGGGAGAAATTTGAAATAGTTAAAAAACAATTTTTTTTTTATTATAAATTTACTATTAAAAAGGGGGCTTGTAGACTTAAAATCTTGAAATAATATTAAATTTTATTAGTTAAATATCAATTTAATTTTCCTCTTCAATATTATGATAAATCTATACCAAGATTTCATCTTATTGAAGGTCAAAAAAGTGCACTAATATTTAAATGTGAGTGTTACCATTTAGTATATAGTAAATTGTTAAAATTTCATTTGGTTTTGAATAATTTTACTTTTACAAATTAAAAAATTAAAGCTTGTTCTCTCATGCCAGGTAAACCCTCTAGTCAAGATTCTTATGACGCTGACGATATTAAGGTTTTGAAAGGTCTCGACGGAGTGAGGAAGAGGCCAGCAATGTATGTAGGTTCGACAGGCAAAACTGGGCTCCATCACCTTATATTTGAGGTTTTGGATAATTCTGTTGATGAAGCGATGGGTGGTTATGCAGACGAGATAAAAGTTACTCTTTATAAAGATAATTCAGTTAAAGTATTCGATAACGGGCGCGGGATTCCAATTGATACTCATCCAGAATTTAAAAAACCTGCTCTCGAAGTAATTATGGAATACTTGCATTCTGGAGGTAAATTTGACAGTAAAAGTTATAAAATCTCCGGTGGTTTACATGGTGTTGGATTATCTGTTGTCAATGCGCTAGCAGAATGGATGAATGTAGAAGTTTGTCGAGACGGGCAAAACTACACACAGAAATTTTCAAAGGGGAAAAAAGCTTCAGAACCAACAGTAGTAGAATCTAAATCAAAGGAATCATATACAAAAATACATTTCTACCCCGACAAAGAGATTTTTGAATTCACACCAAATGAACCTATTTTTAATGCCTATACCATTATTAATAGAATGCGTGAACTAGCCTTTCTTACTCCTCATACTAGGTTTGAAATTTATGATAAATTCAATGATGAAAAGGAAGAATTTCACTATGAGGGTGGTATTACAGAATTTATCTCGTATTTGAATAAAGATAAGCAGCCGCTTCATAATGATGTCATATTTATAAGTGATTCAGTTAAAGATGTGGATGGATCAGAAGTTTTTCTGGACCTTTCGATGCAATATACCCAAGGATACCAAACAAATATTTTAACATATGCAAATACGATCAATACTATTGAAGGCGGAGTACATCTCACTGGATTTAAATCTGCTCTTACCAGAACTTTTAATTCATATGTAGAAAATTATATGGAAAAAAAGTATAAAGGACACGTCTTAAGTGGAGCTGATACAAGAGAAGGGTTATCAGCTATCATCTCCGTTAAACTTCCTGATCCTCAATTTGAAAGTCAAACTAAAATTAAGTTAGGTAATCCTGAAATTAGACAGATTGTAAGCCAAATAGTTACAGACAAGTTAACTCAATATTTAGAAGAAAATCCACAGACGGCTAAAAAGATTGTGTTAAAAACTATTAATGCAAAAATGGCGAGAGAAGCAGCTCAAAAGGCTAGAACATTAATTCGTAGAAAATCAGCACTGGATAGTGCTAGAATGCCAGGAAAATTGGCTGATTGTTCATCAAATGATCCTGAAAAAGTAGAAATTTTTATAGTAGAAGGTGATTCTGCAGGTGGGCCTGCTAAACAAGGCAGAGATAGAACTTATCAAGCGATCCTTCCAATTAGAGGTAAAATTCTTAATGTTGAAAAAGCTAGAATAGATAAAGTATTACAAAACAACGAAATTCAAGCTATTATAAAAGCTCTAGGAGTTGGATTTCAAGATTCCAGTCAAATAAACGAAACCAATGGAGAATTAGAAGCGAATGGAGAAGAAACTGAAGAAAACTTCGATCTAAGTAAACTGAGGTACCATAAGGTTATAATTATGTGCGATGCGGACATTGATGGATTTCATATCGAAACCTTATTACTTACTTTCTTTTTTAGGTATTTACGTCCATTAATAGATGAGGGGCACTTATACATTGCTGTACCTCCCTTATATAAAGTTTCTTATAAAAAAACAAAAGAATACGTATATTCAGATAACGAAAAAGAAGCTCTTCTCAAAAGTATCAAAACAAACTATAAACTTAAGAATGTTGAATCAATCAAAATTCAGCGTTATAAAGGCCTAGGGGAGATGAACTCTGATGAACTATATGATACTACAATGAAAAAAGACTCAAGAAGATTGAAAAAAGTAACATATGAAAACTATCTCGAAAATGATTTAATTTTTACTAAATTGATGGGAAAAGAAGTTAAGGCTAGAAAGAAATTTATAGTACAAAATTTTGATGAAGTGAAAACATTAGATATTTAATTCTTACTTATTAAATTATTTAATTTTAAAATGAAATGGTGTCATAATTGACTTTAGAACAAATTGAAGAGATTTTATTAAAAGACGAAATGCAAAGCAGCTACATCGACTATGCTATGTCTGTGGTCGTTGGGCGTGCAATCCCAGATGTTAGGGACGGTTTGAAACCTGTACATAGAAGGATCATATATGCTATGGCAGCAAATAATTGGTATTATACAAGTTCTCATGTTAAATGTGCCAAAATTGTAGGTGAAACTCTCGGTAACTATCACCCTCACGGTGATATGTCAGTTTATAATGCACTTGTTAGAATGGGACAAGATTTCTCTTTAAGATATCCTTTAATCCATCCACAGGGGAATTTCGGATCTATAGATGGAGATCCTCCCGCAGCCTATAGGTATACAGAGGCAAGATTATCTCAAATCTCAAATGAATTGATTGAGGATATTGATAAAGAGACTGTAGAATTTCAACCGAATTTTGATAACAGTACCTTTGAACCACTATATTTACCAGCAAAACTTCCGAATATTTTATTAAATGGTACTAAAGGAATTGCTGTAGGAATGGCAACATCTATGGCTCCACATAATTTAAAAGAAGTTTGTAATGGGATTTTAGCAACAATAGATGATCCTGATATCTCAATAGAAGAATTAATGGAAATTATAAAAGGTCCTGATTTTCCTACAGGAGGGATTATTACTGATACCAATGGAATCTACAATGCATATCATACTGGAAATGGGGCTATAAATATTAGTGGTAAAATAGAGACTGAAACAACACCAAAAAAGACCAGTTTAATTATTACAGAAATTCCTTATCTTGTTAATAAAACAGATTTAATTGAATCCATTGCTAAACTAATTAAAGATGGAGTATTAAAAGATATTAGAGATTTACGAGATGAATCAGATAGAAAAGGTATGCGTATTGTATTGGATTTATCTAAAAATGCTCAACCAGTTATAGTAAAAAATGTCCTCTTTAAAAGAACGAGACTTCTAACAACATTCAACATAACTAATCTGGTTTTAATTAATGAAGGTAAACAACCAAAAATTCTCAATCTTAAAGAGATCATAAATGAATATATTGAACATCGATTAGTTATCATTGAAAAAAGAACTGAATATCTTCTCAAGAAGGCAAAAGACCGACTTCATAGAGTTGAGGGCCTTCTAATTGCATTAAATGATATTGATAATATAGTGAATATGATAAAAAGTTCGAAAGATGCCAATGAGGCTAAAAGTAAATTAAAGACTGCTTATAAATTAAGTGACATACAAGTTCAATCTATTTTGAGTATGCCTTTATCACGATTAACAAATTTGGAGCAACAAAAACTAGTTGATGAACAAACATCATTACAATCTAGTATTGAAGAGTATAATAAAATTCTGAAAGAAAAACAGGCTCGTCTAGATATTATTAAAAATGACTTAATAGAATTAAATAAAAAGTACGGAGATGAGAGAAAGACAGAAATTAAAATGGTTGAACACCATGAAATTAAAGAAATTGAAAAGATAGATTTGGTTAAAAAAGAAACAACTATTGTAATTTTCACTAAAAATCAATATATCAAGAGGATTTCTTTGGAAGAATACCAAGCCCAAAGACGAGGCGGTCGCGGGAAAAAAAGTATGACTGTACGAGAAGAGGATTTCATTACAGATTTATTTGTATGTACAACTCATGATACAATTTTGATATTTACTTCGAAAGGAAGGATTTATTCGATTAGATGTTTTAATATACCCTTACAAAAACGAACTGCTCGAGGAAAACCAATTATTAATTTTATACCTCTACAATCAGGTGAAAATATATCAGCTATGATACCAATTAATAACTTTAATACTAATGAAATGCTCATTATGACCACAAAGAAAGGTATTATCAAAAAAACCCCATTAAAACTTTTCTCAAAATTTAAAAGCACTGGAGTAAGAGCACAAAGAATACGAGCAGATGATGAGTTAGTAAGTGTTAAAAGACTCTCAAATGAACTCCAGGATATCTTTATAGCTACTAAATTAGGATATGCGGTTAGATTTGATGAATCTGAATTACGAGAATTAGGACGCACTTCGATGGGTGTGAAAGGAGCAGAATTAAGAGACAATGATGAAGTTATTGATAGTCTTCTTGTATCTGATGATGAGATAATTTTAACACTCACTCAAAGTGCTTATGGTCAAAGAACCTACGTTAAAGAATATCGAAAAACAGGAAGAGGGGCAAAAGGAGTAAAAAATATAACATTAAATAAGGAAAAAAACGATGAAGTTATTGCTATTAAAATTGCTAAGCACATGGATTTACTAATTGGAACAGAACAAGGACAAATGATAAGAGTACCTGTTGATTCCATTCGAATTACCCATAGAACTGCTAAGGGTGTTAGAGTGATTAAGCTTTATGAAAATGATTTCGTCGTAGCAATAGGAAAATGTGAACAAGAAAGTTAAAATGATTATATTTTTTATTTGAGATAAGGAATAAGACAGAGAAAAATTAAATTATCTTCTCCTATATTTTCTATGCTATGTTTTTCATTAGAAGGAATATATACAAAATCTCCTTCTTTTACGATTTCAACTTTCTCTTTATCATTATAAAATTTACCAGTTCCTGATAAAATAAAAATCTCATGTTCTTCCGCATGATTATGAAGTGGAACTTTCAAGTCGGGTTTAATTTCGACTCGTCTCATTGCAAAATTCTTAGCTCCTACATTTTCATCGATTAACCATCTAATATAAATTCCTTCTGCTTTTGTTCCATCAGCTAGAACTGCTTCTTGTTCTTTGACTTCTTTATAATTCTTTTTTAACATAATTTGATAAAATTTCTTAATCTATTAAAATTATAGTTTACCTACTTTTAGTCCAACTATAAGTCTTAATGATCAATAGAAGATATGACAATTTTATAAAGATACAAATATTAATTTTTTATAAGGATTAAAAGCGAAATTCGCTGAAGCATTTAGAGTGATAAAAATGGAACTTATAGAAATTTTAAACCAAATACCAGAATATAAAGAGTTCATGACAATTGCGGAGTTGGATGATTCCAGTAAAAAGTTAGCAAAAGAGTTTAACCATGTAGATCTGAAAGAAATTGGTAAATCACGGGAAGGACGAACAATATATTGTTTAAAAATAGGTGAAGGAAAAGAAAATGCCCTTCTCTTTGGATTTCCACATCCCAATGAACCAATAGGGAGTATGAGTTTAGAGTTCTTATCACAGTTTTTAGCAGAAAATCCTGAATTTTCGAAAGAAACTGATTATACATGGTATATAATTAAAGCAATTGATATAGATGGAGCTGTACTGAATGAAGGATGGTTTAAAGGACAATTTGATCCCATAAAATATGCTAAGTATTATTATAGATGTTCCCAATCTGACCAAGTTGAATGGTCATTTCCAATCAATTATAAAAAACTCAAATGGGAAACTCCACTACCAGAGACTCAAGTTTTAATGCATTTAATAAATGAATTAAAACCAAAATTCATGTTTAGTCTTCATAATTGGGATTTTTGTGGTGTTTATTTCTATGTTACTCGTGAAGTTGGAAATCTGTTTGATGATCTCACTAAATTTGTCAAAAATGAAGGATTACCATTACATCTAGGAGAACCTGAATTGCCGTTTAGAAAAACTCTACATGATGCTATATTTCAGAACGAAGGCGTTCAAGAGTTTTATGATTTTATTGAATCTAAAGGTATAGAGAATCCCCTAGAATTTGTAAAATCTGGTACTTCCTCATGGGATTATCTTAAAAATATTACTAATGAAGAGAGTTTTACTCTAGTTTGTGAATTACCCTATTTCACTCACGATTCGATAGGAGATAATTCCTTAAGTGAATTTGAAAGAAGAGATGTCCTTCTTCAATCATTGGAATACAATAAAAATAACTATAAACATGCTAAAAGAATTTTTAATAAAATCAGGACATTTTGTGATAAATCTACAAGGATATATAATGCAGTAGATGATTATATTAAAATTACACGTCCGAATATTGATTCTTCTATTTATGAAATTAAAACGTCCTCAATGTATGATGGAAAAGCAACTATTGCTCAAGCTTTTGATTCAAATGTTGCACGTAGATATATAAGAAGTTTGTTAATGATATCGATGATTCCAAGATTATGTGAAGAAGCTATATCAAATCACCCAGAAAATGAAATTGAGCTTGCTAACATTAAAAACGACTTAGAAAAATGGATTGAACAAAAAATCGATGAATTATTAACTGGTATTAAATATGAAGTTATTCCTATCCAAAAATTAGTCCGAGTTCAAATCGGAAGTGCTTTTATC